>DMEM01000133.1 GCA_003450915.1 Alphaproteobacteria bacterium | reverse complement strand
CATATTTAAATGTTTTGTGGAATGATGTTTTAATGTTTTCTCCAATTAACCCTGATGTTATTAAGCAAGAGCTTGAAAAAATAGGCATAAAAACTAAAATTTTTGATAACTATATTAAGATCCCAATTGAAGATCTAAACCCAGAATCTACGGTTTGGTTTGACTATTCTAAAGAATATGTTGAAGGGAAAAAACCTAAAAGTAATGATATTAGAAAGTTTGAATTTTCAAACTACCAAGAGCTAACAGAAATACCAGAACATGCAAGACGTTATCTGGAAGAAGCAGCCTTTAAAGATGCATCTAAGTTTTTAATTTACTGGGGAATTCCCCATGTTCTAACTGCCGATAGTATTCTAATCGATAAGTATTTAGTAAACTAAAAAAGCCCCTGAGGGGCTTTTTTGTTTTTATCGAATTAGGCATAAAGTTTTTAGGCTTTAATATTATATCGTTCCATGATTTTTTCATAAAAAATAGAGTTTATTTCATCTATAGAAACTATTGTTTTTACATTTTTAGTTGCTTCAACTCTTGATGGTTTATCGGTAAAAACAGCAGAAGAGCAAAACCAACCATAGTTTGGTTTTCGATATACTTTTTTTAGTGCTGACTCAAGGGTAAATCTTATCATATTAGAGATTAATACCTCAAAATTGTAAAAATCAGAACTCCAAGATAGTGTTTCAGTTTTAAGGTTATAAAGATTAGTAAACCCTTCTAGCATTAGCGTTGCTTCTTCTTGAGAAAAGCTTTTATTATTTGCTATTTTAGAAACTAGCTTGTAAGCATATAGAAAAAACTCTTGTCGGTGAGTTCTTTCAAAATATAGCTTAGTTACCTCTGCTAGAGCAATGCTTACAACTACGTCATTATACATTTGATGTCGGCAAATAAAGTCAAATACATTTTTAAGACTTGTATGCTTTAAAGATTGATGATCGAAGTTATGTATTGTTGCTAGTTTAATTTTTGTAGCACAGTTCATAGGCTTCTCCGGCTTTGAACCTCTTTTAAATTTTATAGAAGAGGTTTTAAGATTAAATGATCTAGTTCAAATTTATCTCCAGATATTTCACTTAGTTTAAGCTTTCTAATCATGTGTTTTAAATATGATAGTTGTTGAGGGTTTGAGTTGTGTTTTTTGATTAAGTATGTGAGTGATTCAGATGTACATTCAGGGTGAAAGCTAATTAAATTACAGCTACCTTTTTTATAGTTATTGCTGAATAAAGCTGGTAGATTGGGCTTTGAATAATGTCCAAGAATAGAATCCTTTTCATTACTTTCAAAATAAGGTCCTCCCCAATAGTAAACATAACATTCATTAATATTATATGTTGATATTTTTACAGCTCTTGATGAATAAATACTACTTCCGAAAAGATTTCCATTGCAAAGTTCAGGGATTGAACCATAAGAATCTGTAGAAGCAATTTTTAATGTTTCTTGAGATGTTATTTCTAACTCATCTCCTTTAAAATTAATAGAACTGCTGGCAAAATAAGCACCTCCACAAATACCAAAGTAGTGACCTCCGGATGCTACGAATTTTTGAATTACATTAACACCTTTTGCCGTTAGTTTTTTATAATAGAATCTAGAATGTCCTCCAGGTATAAATAAGGCAACGACATTAGGATTAGATAATACTTTATTACTCAGAATACCTTGAGCATCAGTAAATTCTATTTGATAAAGGCTTCCTAAAATAGATGTTAACCAGTTGTGGGTTAAGGTTGGAGATTCATACCACTGACCATCGTCACGGTAGATTAATATTTTTTGCATTGTTTCTCCCTGAATAATAAGTAGGGACTAAGAAATGTTATAAGTAATAATGTAATAATATCATTTTTTTATATGAAAATCAATGTTTTAAATATAAAAAGGCTCCCTGGTAGGAGCCTTTGTTAATAATATAGTCGTAATTCGCTTTTAATTTAACAGCTAGTCACATATACTGTTTTCAAAGCCTTTTTGCTTCTTACGTCTCTTCATTTCTGTTTCAAGTATTCCTTTTTGTCGTTAGCTATATGAAGATAAAAATGCTTCTAAAACTTTTTTCTTAAACTCTTTGTCGAAGTTTTCTTTTTCAGAAAAATCTTTAAAAGATCTTTCTAAGCTTTCCGTATATTCTTTTGTTAATGAAAGGAGATTGCCATAACCTATCATGAGTGCTAGTTGAACCAGCGGTACATCTTGGCAGTACACTTTATCTCTATAGTGTAAAGAGATATTATCTTTAGTAGCTACCTCTTTCAAATATTTGAATTCGGTAGGGTGAGTTTCTTCAGAAATTAGCTTACGCTCGACTAGAACTTGAGCCAAAATGGCACCAACATCTTCTTCTAGACCGTAAAGTTCAGCTATTTTAAGAACATCTTGATACTTAATATCCTTAATTATCTGGTTTATTTCAATTGTCTGAAACGCTGGAGCGAATTGTAGCAGTGTTTTTGATAGATAAGGGAAGTTAAATCCTAAAGCACATGTATTAACTGATTTCATAATTTCTCCTTAAAACATATAGTGATCATCATGAGCCAGGTACAGCTCTAGCATTTTTCTGTGAAAGTTTGCCCATAATGGACCTGAGCTAGGGCTAAGAACATTAGCAAAATCATCGACTTCAGTATTGGTGAAGTATTCTAGTTTAGCAACTTTTCTTAAAAAGCGGAAACAAGAACGAATATCTGCAGGTAGTTCAGTTATTGTTTTACAGGCTTCATGCTCAAGATCATAATGGCTTGAGTCATCGGCAATCAAAGCATTAATATACTCTGTTAGTTTTTCAAGACCAGGATAGGCTTTTAGCTTATCTAGCAAAAAAGGTCCGACACTTTGCACGATAGGTTCATTAAGAGGCATTATGTCATACATATGAACCAAGCGAATGTAATCTTTTTCCTTAACTTGTGGTAATAGTTTTTGAAAGTGTACATGTTCGCCAATATTTGTTTTTTCTGTAAGATCCTTATTTTCTAGAAGATAAGTAAATTTGCTCCATACTTTATAAGCAGGAACTTTTCTTACTGTACAGTTTTGTTCACTCATGTATCCTCCGATAATGTGTGATATGAAAAAAATAGAGTGGGTTTAATCCACTCTATTATAGTTATTTGTAGGTATATTTCAAGCTAGTTATTGATTATTTCTTCTAATTGAGACCAGCGAGTATACTTTGAATCTAGCGTTGCTTGAACTTCGCCCATTTTATCACAATACGTTTGAAATTCTTCAAAATTAGATGGGTCAATGGGGTTAGCTTGTAATTGTTCTAACTCTTCTTCTAACTTGCCAATAGTTTCTTCCATGTGTTCATACTCAAACTTGTCTTTAAAAGATATCTTTCTAGAATCTCTATTTCTATAATCTTCTTTTTCAATCTTTTCTTTTTTTTCAACTTTTTTAGCTGTTGCTAGAATATGATTGTTTACATGATTTTGCCATTGCTCAACATCTTGAAAATCTTGAAGGTCAGCATTTCCAACGAAACCTAAAATTTTTGTAGAAACTGACTCAACAAGTTTTCTATCATGCGAAATTAGAATAATTGCCCCTGGGAATGTTTTTAGAGCTTTTTCTAGCATTTGTAGGCTTTCAATATCTAAATCATTTGTAGGCTCATCTAATAATAATACATCGGCTCTTTCAAGCATAATTAAACCTAAGTTTAACCTAGCTTGCTCACCACCTGATAGATTTTTAATAGGAGTATCACCTTGGTCATGGCGTAACTGTAGATATTTTAACCAAACATTAATATGCACAACTCTATCTTGGAAAATAACAGAGTCAGATCCTTGGCAGAATAGTTTTCTTGGCGTTAGGTTTTTATCAACAGCAGTCCTAGCCTGATCAAAAATAGAAATTCTTAGATTATCTACATATTTTACAGAGCCAGTATCAGGAGTTAACTTTTTAGCAATAATATTTTGAAGAGTTGATTTTCCAGCTCCGTTTTTACCTAATAAACCTATGCATGATTTTGGCGCTAATGTCATAGAAAAGTCACGAATAATAGTTTTATTATCAAATTTCTTTGTAATATTTTTTAATTCAATTAGACGTTTAGTTTTTCTCTCTGTAGATGAAAATTCAAAACTTCTTTCTTGAGAGCGTTTAATAGCAAGTCGTTTATTTAGATCTTTAAGCTGATCTTGCATTTCATAAATTGATTCAATTCTTGCTTCAGCTTTTGTTGATCTTGCTCTTGCTCCACGTTGTAGCCATTCTTGTTCTACTTTTAAACGAGACTTTAAAGAATCACGAGTTGATTGTTCATTATTAAAGTATTCTTCACGTTTTTTCATAAATGATTCATAAGGTAAATCTTGCTTAAAGAAACCTTTAGGGTAAATAGCATTTATTTCCATTGTTTTAGCGGTGATATTGTTTAAGAAACGTCTATCATGCGAAATAACAATAAAGCCAAAGTCAGCTTCTTTTAGGGTTTGTTCTAGTTCTAAAATACCGTCTAAATCAAGGTGGTTTGTAGGCTCATCAAGTAGTACTAAGTCAGCTTCTTGAGCTGTAGCACAAGCAATAGCTAAACGTTTTTTCCAACCACCTGAAATCTCAGAAACAGTAATAGTCTCTAAGTTTTTAATAAATCCTACTTTATTTAAAGCAAAAATAGCTTTAGTACGCTTTTCGTCTTCATCTAGTGGCATATTGTTCATAGAGTCAAGTACAGCATTAAGTAAAGTTAGTTCTTCATTAAAGTTTTCTGTTTGTGGAAGGTATGAAACAGTTAGTCCTTTTGCTGTTTCAATCTCTCCATTATCATAGTCAATAACCTCAGCAATGATTTTCAATAAAGTAGACTTACCGGCACCGTTTGGTCCGATAAGTCCTATTTTATCACCTTTAAATATTGTTAGATCTATTCCTTGAAATAGTTCTCTATTACCAATTCTTTTTTGAATTTCTGATAATGTAATTAATCTCACGTATGTTTTTCCTTAAATCTGTCTATTAAGCTTTTTTTGTTTCATCAGCTTCAATATACAGACTTGTTGATGGAAATGCAAATCCAGTACCTGATTTTTCGACGATTTCTTTAATTTTACACTGTAGATCTTCTCTAATTAGTAGCCATTCAGTCCAAACAGTTGTATTTGTAAAGGCGTAAATTTGAATATCAATAGATGATGCACTAAACTCAACAACTTTTACAAATGTTGTAACACCTTCTTTAGAAAAATCATCATTTTTAGATATGTAGTCATTAATTTCATTACAAACTTGTTTTAATTGCTCAGTAGTTGTTGAGTATAATAAGCCAATAGTAAACTTAACTTGTCTATGAGACATTTTTGAGAAGTTAGTTACAGCATTATCTGATAGTTTTGTATTTGGAACATAAACAGGAGCTTTATCAAATCTAGTAACCTTGGTTGATCTAAAGCCAATATCTGAAACAGTACCTTCTACAACACCATCAATTTTGATCCAATCACCATGTGCAAAACGTTTTTCTGCAATAACAAGAATACCTGCAATAATGTTTTTGAATAAGTCTTGAGCACCTAAAGCAACAGCAACCCCAAATAAACCAAGACCGGCTAAGATTGGTGCAACTTTAATTCCCCATAGCTCTAAAACAGAAGCAAATGCTAAGAAAATGATTAAAACTCTAACAGCTTTTAGCAGCCAGTCAACCATTTCTTTAGTAAATACTCTTTGCCATTTTTTCAATTTTCTTGATAGTAGGTCAATACTAGCGTGGAAGATCCAGAAAACAATAATAACACCAACAGAGTTTTGAACTTTACTGAAAAAAGTTGATGTTTCTGAATCTAGATTAAAGTAGTTAATTAGAATAGATAGAGATAGGAATACTCCTAATAGCTCTAAAGGCCCTTGTAAACTTTGAGATGTTTTTAAAACTGACTGAGAGTCAACTTTAAATTTATTTAAGAAAAACTGAATTCTCTTGTTAATAAAAGTAGCAAGT
>DMEM01000119.1 GCA_003450915.1 Alphaproteobacteria bacterium | reverse complement strand
TATTAAAATATTATTAGCACTTTAATTAATTTTAAGGTGCTTTTGTTATTCTAAATACTTAACATATGTTAACAAAATACCTCTTTTTATCTTGACTTATATTAAAAAAAGTACATACTAATATAGTACCTATAACGTTCCCCCTACACTCAAAAACAAGAGAACACTATTATGAAAAAGTGTACTGATTGCTCACAAAAATGTACATGTCATAAAAACAAACACCCTGTACTTACAGCTGAAGGCCGTGAAAAATGGCAAAAGGCTCGTGACAAAGTACATTATGATAAATTTGCTGGCACCGTTGACATCGTAAAGCATCTTGGCGAAGGCTGCATCATGATCTGCTGTGTCAAAGAAGATGATCACGACCAGGTCATTGTTTCAGAAACCTTTATGTCATCTGAATATACACCTGTTCCAGCAACAGATCCCAATATTCGTACGGAAAACCGCTGCCAAAGCGCCGCGTAACAATTTTTTTTAACTCTAAAATCGAACAAATTAAAAAAGGCCCCTCTATGGGGCCTTTTGCTTATTTATAATAATTAAACTTTTCCAAATCTACGATCTCTATTAAAGAAACTATCTTTTAACTCAGCATACTTTTCAGCATTAATATCTGGCCAGTGATAATCTGTAAAAATAAATTCAGCATATGCACTTTGCCATAATAAGAAATTACTTAAACGTTGTTCTCCACTTGTTCTAACGACCAAATCAAGAGGTAAATCTGCTTGTAGAATTTCAGACTCTAAGTTTTCTTCTGTTACTTCTAAACCCTTAGCAATTAACGTCTTTGTTGCTCTAATAATTTCATCACGACCACCGTAGTTAATACATAGGTTAACTATCAGCTTAGGCTCTTCTAGCTTTTTATCATTAACAGCAAGTAATAAACTTCTTAAATTATTATCAAAAGGAGATTTTTCTGATAAATCACCTTTAATTTTAACTTCAATACTATTTTCCCATAACTTTTGAATATCATTTTGTAGAAAATCTTTTAAAAGACCCATAATTGTTTTAACTTCTAAAGCTGGACGAGACCAATTCTCAGTTGAGAAACAGTAAAAGCTGGCTTGCTTTACTGAACTATCCTCTGCTAAAACCTTAATTAAGTTTTCTAATGCTTTTAAACCTTCTTTATGACCTTGAGTTCTTGTTAGCCCCCTACTTGTAGCCCAACGACCATTTCCATCCATAATAAAGCCAATATGGTTTAATTTATTATCCTTTGACACGCTTTTATCCTTTTATCTTCTACTTTTATAAATTAAAAATAAATTCTTCAATCATCGACTTTGCAGTCTGTGGGTTTAATCTTGTTTTTACTTGTAAATCCATAAAACCAAACACGGCTTGTTGTAAGTCATTTAATTCAAAATTATCAACTTGTTGAGAAAATTCATCTTTACCAAAAAATACCGGAGGACGAAGTTTACCCATTTCTGCTGTAACAGGAGTTGAGTTTTTCTCTGAAGCTGATTTTACAATAAGTAAACGTTTTAAATGACGTACAACACTTATTAACACTAAAGCATAGTCATAGCCTTCTTCTGTTAATAAGAATAAATACTTTTGAGCACTGTTTTTATCTTTTAAACCAATGCTATCACAGAATTTATATAAGTTAACTGAGTCTGCACTTACAATGCAGTCTAAACAATCTTGTAATGAGATATCTGTTTTACCATCTGTATACAAGTCTAGTTTATCTAGCTCTTGAAGTGTAATCATTCTGTCATTACCAAGGCTATTTTGTAAGTAAATTAAAGCCTTTGTATCTACTGATTTATGCTTTTCATTAAAAAATTCAAAAATAACTTTTTTCAAGTCAAAATTTGAATCTACAAAGCATCTAACACAGCCTGCATCAGTATCTTTTTCATACTTTTTAACTAAACTAGAGCTTGCTTCTATTCCTAAAGCAGGAATTACAATATAAGTTTTATCTAACTGATGTTGCATATCTAAAAGTTCGGTTAATGTTTCATTAAGCTTTTTAATTTTTTGACCTAAATCGATAAAGTCATCAATAATAATTACTTTTAGATCTGAAAACATACTTACTGCAAATGCAGAGTCAAACAAAGCACTTGGCTGATCAATAATAGAATGTGCTGAAATTCTTTCAACAGCTAATTCGTCACCATTTGAAACTCTTTGAACTAGTTGATTAGCAAGAGATTTAACCAAGCCAGAGTCATCACCAAAAATTAAACTAACCTTTGGTAACTCTTCTGCAGAACCAGTTTTAATGTTTTGAGCAAATTGTTTACTTGCTATTTTCATTGTCTACATAACCTCTAAACCATAATGCGGCACGTTGAATAATCTCACCTGAAAGCGCTGAAATAATTGACTCTAAAGCTTTTGTTCTTGCAGCTTCTGTTGCAAAAGGTTCATCTTGAACTGTATAAGTTGAGCTTCTTGAAATACTTCTATCAAAAACTTTTTCGCCAGTGATCTTATCTTTTAAAATAATATTACCAGACACTGAAATGCTCTTTCTTTGATCAGTATCATCAGAACGAGTCGCAATAGCAGACTCAGTTGGTTTTAATTCAATATATAAATCATAGTCATTATTTACATTATTTGTAAAAACTCTAGCAAGCTTTTGGTGCATAATTTGTGCTAAACGTCTTTCTCCAATATTTTTTTCAACGGCCTTCATTTTAACTTCTTTTAAGCCAATTTCACTCATTTGTTCTCCAAGTTCACCATATAAAGGAG
>DMEM01000010.1 GCA_003450915.1 Alphaproteobacteria bacterium | reverse complement strand
TTTCATTAAATTCATTTATTTAGACCCCTAATTAAATGGTATAACATTTTGTTTAAATGCAACTACATCATATTTGCCATTTGTATTAGAATCGGCAATTACAACTCTAACATTACCCACGTCATAATCTTTTGCACCGTCATAATAAATATCTAATGCATCGGCTAAATCTGGTGTTACCTCATGAATAATTACCCATAAATAACACGGATCAGAACTATCACAAACTTGTGTTGGCCCTGGGCTTACACCACCACCCCAACTATTATCTTTAGCATAAAAATAATGTATGGTATCTGCTCCATATTTATCATAACTTAAGTAACCATCATCTACTACCCATTTATCTGAATAAGATACATAAGGGCCTTTCCAACCTTGTTTTGTTGATGTAATAACTTCTTCAGAAATTGGCCTTAGATCATTTTTTGTTGCACTTACATCTAAACTCATTAATTCTGTAACATCTAGATAGTAAGCATCATGAGCTTTTGCAAATTCATTAATATCTGTCGCTATAGAAACTATTTTAGCTTGTTGAATCGCTGAATACAATGCAGCACCTGATATTACTGATAGTGCTCCGAAAATTGCTAATGCAATTCTGGCATCAAGCCCGAACATAGCTCCTTTATTTATTAACATATAAGACTCCTAACTTAAATTATAATTATCTTATTTTATTTTATTTTATTTTACCTTAAATATCATACTGCCACAATATATTTTGATATTCATGTTTAATATAAGGTAAAGAGGTGTGCTTTTTAGGCAAAAAACGACGTGTACAAATAGTACACGTCGTTTTTTACTTGCACTCCAAGATTCTCAAAATAACTTTAGATTTTTATTTTTTTTGCGTGCGACGCGTACTGCAGCTACGCGAGATACTCAAGAAAAATTAAAAGGTATATTATTTAGCTATCTTGTAGCCTTTAAGGGCATGTTTAAGAACCTCATCTGCATGCTCAACTGGCACGATTTCTAATGAATCTTTAACATTTTTAGGAATCTCTTCAAGATCTTTTTCATTTTCTTTTGGAATAAGAACTTTTTTAATACCACCTCTGTGAGCGGCTAGAAGTTTTTCTTTTAGACCACCAATTGGTAAAACTGTACCACGAATGCTAACTTCACCTGTCATTGCAATATCTTTATAAATTGGTAAGTTTGTTAAAACAGAGCTTAACACTGTTACCATTGCAATACCTGCTGATGGGCCATCTTTAGGAGTAGCTCCATCTGGAACATGAATGTGAATATCAAACTTTTCATGAAAGTCTTTATCTAAACCTAAATCAGGAGCAATGCTTCTTACAAAACTAGATGCAGCCTGAATAGATTCTTTCATAACATCACCCAGTTGACCTGTTTGCTTAACATTACCTTTACCGTCAAACTTAACAGCTTCAATTGGTAAGATATCGCCGCCAACAGAAGTCCAAGCTAAACCATTAACTAAGCCTATGTTATCTTTATCTTCTGTTTCTCCAAAGCTACATTTTTTAACACCTAAGTATTTATCAATATTTTTATCAGTAATTACAATAGGTAATTTAACTTTAGTTTTTTCTTTTTCTGAAACTAAAATTTCTTTTACTACTTTTCTACATAGGTTTGACATATTTTGCTCAAGCAACCTAACCCCTGCTTCACGAGTATAATAACGGATAACAGACTGAATTGCTGATTCATCAATTGTAATTTCTTTTTGTTTTAGACCATTTTCTTTAACTAAACGAGGAATTAAGTGACGTTTAGCAATTTCAATTTTTTCATCTTCTGTATAACCAGAAAGACGGATAATTTCCATTCTATCTAATAATGGTCCTGGAATATCAAGACTGTTTGCTGTTGTAATAAACATAACATCTGATAAATCATATTCTACTTCTAAGTAATGATCTGCAAATGCATTATTTTGTGCAGGGTCTAGAACTTCTAGCATTGCTGAAGAAGGATCTCCTCTTTGATCTGATCCCATTTTATCAATCTCATCAAGTAAGAATAATGGATTTGAACTTTCAGCTTTTTTAATACTTTGTAGAATTCTACCAGGCATAGCACCAATATATGTTCTTCTATGACCTCTAACTTCAGCCTCATCACGAACACCACCAAGAGCCATTCTTACGTATTTACGACCAGTTGCTCTAGCAATAGATTTTGCTAAAGATGTTTTACCAACCCCTGGAGGGCCCACTAGGCATAAAATAGGTCCTTTAATTTTTCTAACTCTTTGTTGAACTGCTAAATATTCAACAATTCTTTCTTTAACTTTTTCTAAACCATAATGATCATCATCTAGAACTTTCATTGCATAAACTAGGTCTTTTTTAACTTTTGAGCGTTTACCCCATGGTAGTTCAAGCATTAAATCAAGGTAGTTTCTAATAACTGTTGATTCAGATGACATTGGAGACATTAATTTTAGCTTTTTATATTCTGACTCTGCTTTTTTACGAGCTTCTTCTGAGAATTTAGCATCTTTAATTTTGTTTTCATATTCGCTTAAATCACTACCTTCTTCGTCGCCCATTTCTTTTTGAATAGCCTTCATTTGTTCATTTAGGTAGTACTCTTTTTGAGTTTTTTCCATTTGCTCCTTAACACGCTTACGGATTTTTTGCTCAACTTGTAAAATACCAATTTCAGCTTCCATAAGTTCATAAAGTTTATTTAAACGATCATCAACTAAATCCATTTCAAGTAGGTCTTGTCTGTCATCTACTTTTAATGCTAAGTGAGATGCAATAGTATCAGCAACTCTTGCAGGATTATCAATTGCAGAAATACTTACTAGTACTTCAGGTGGAATTTTTTTATTTAATTTAACAAATTCTTCAAATTCTGAAATTACCGTTCTAACAAGAGCTTCAATTTCTTTATCTGCGCCAACTCTTTCTACAAATGGCTCAACAGTTGCTTCAAAGAACTCATTTTCTACGTTCATTTCTGTAAGAACCACTCTATCTAGTCCTTCAAGTAATACTTTTACTGTACCATCAGGTAATTTTAGCATTTGCAAGATATTACCTGCACAGCCAACTTTATAAATATCATCTTCAGTTGGATTTTCAATATCTGAATTTTTTTGTGATACTAAAATAATTTGTTTGTCAGTTTGCATAACCTCTTCTAAAGCGGCAATACTTTTATCTCTACCTACAAACAGAGGCACAATCATATTAGGAAATACTACCATATCTCTTAACGGTAATACGGGTAGAACTTGTGTTTGAATCTCAGACATATCTTATATCATTCCTTGTAATCTTTTTATTATTATATCAAGTATTATTATATTTACTTTTTTTTATATAAAGAGACAAAAAAAAGCTAACTAAACTTGTTATTTTTATTCGATTTTATTTTACTCTGATTAAATTTTAAATGCAAGTTTGTTTTAGCCCTAAAGAATTATTGAAACGAGGTTATGTAATATTTTTACAATAATACACAACCAAAATAATGTTTTTAGTTTTTAATTTTTTTAGATATATAATAAGTGTCAATTATACAATTTTAGACATAACTATATAAATAATTAAATTTAATACAAAAAAAATATACTCTTTTACTTGTATTTTAAATAAATGCACTCTATAATAGTATATATAAAAAAACAACACTAATAACTTTTAATAAAACAAATACACAATATGAAACTGCCATGAGGAGGTTAATATGAACCAGGCATGTGAGAGTACTATTGATTTGTTGAACTACAGCATCGCTAATAACGACATGGAAACAGTTGAAAATATGCACTCGCAAGGCATCAACTTTAACAAAAAAGATAGTAGAGGTATCTATCCTGTAAACATGGCAGTCACATCACATAATCTTGAAGCACTTATTTTTATAATGGGTCTTGATTATATAGATTTGAATGTTAAAAATGGTCCTTTAAAGAACACTCCTGTTCTAGAAGCCATAATGATTCGTGACATTGATATCTTTCGTATATTAGCAAATGATGAAAGAGTTGATCTAACTTTAAAAAATAGTATCAATCAGCACCCTTTACTTGAATGTATCATCGAAAATGGACTTAAAGAATACTACTTTGAACTTCTCGAGCTCATTCCTGAAGATATTTTAAAAGGAAGAGAAGAAACTGCAGAACAAGAACAAGTGATTGGACTACTAGAATGTATTGATAATATACAATCAAGTGCTCTAAGTCGTCTGATTCACCATGGTCGTTTTAGCTATATCAACAAAACTCGAAAGTATTTTAAACTAACAGATGACTACTTGGAGACATTAAGCCCACGTAAAAGCGATAATAAAAATGAAACATTAATATCTGCCTAAAGCTGATAATAAATGTCTATACATATCGATATTTAAGTAAATACTATAAAAAAGGAGCCCGAAAAATCAGGCTCTTTTTTAGTTTTAAGATTACAACATAAAATGAAAAGCCAACCGCAAAAACGGTTGGCTTGATAACTTTTAAATCGTAATATCTTGAATAATATCTTTTTCTTCAATTTCTTTAAATACTAGCCAGTATGGATTTATACAATTAGATCTTAAACTAGCTCTATGAATTACAGTTCCATCAAATACTAATGAATTAATACTAACAAAACGAAAACTTATCAAGTTATCTTTAAATTTTACACACTCACCAGAGGCTGTAATAGCTTTATTTCCATTAGCTGGTACTTTTATATTAGTAGTTAACGTTGGCATTGAGCCATTAATTATATCGTTCCAGTTCTTATGCCTTTCCATGCGATCTTTTCTCTGTTGCTGTTCAATATCACTAGGAAATTCATAATTTTTAAACAGCTTAAGAATCTTTTCAGATGACATACAAGAAACATCAAACAATACACCGTTAATTCTTTGAATCTTGCTTACTATATAACTAAGATTTTTTTCATCTTCTTTAGGAAGAAGAAAACCTTTTTTCTTTTTTATAACAAGTTTCTTTTCAATAATATCAATATTATCCAGCAACATTTCCACAGTTTTAATATTCATACACACTCCTTAAAACTAAAAAAATCTTTTTCATATCTTTTAACTAGCAGGTTCTTTTTTCTTAAGTATACGACTCCCCAACGCTCAATTGTAGCGTTAAACAGCCCTAGTTCAGAATACCCCATAACTAACAATATCTCACCATAAACAACCGAGTCAAATATTACAACAGACCTTATATTTTCAAACTTAGTAACTAACATATATTGAATACCAAATTCTTCTGATACATACTTTTTAAAGTTGTCATTACGAAGAATGATAATTCCCCTACCTGATCTAACCCCTACATCATCTTCATCTGGTAAAAATTCTGCATACCGAGATATTGAACGTGCTGTAAATTTATCTAAAATATGCTTAACTTCTGTTTTATTTGACTCTCTTACAGAAATTTTATAATTTTCATTAAGCTCAGATTCAACTTCAGGTTTTTTAATACTTTGGATTTGCAGAAGGTCTAAAGCTCCTGATTCAAGTAAAGACCTGAACTCTGTATTTAGTTTTTCTTCAACATTAAATAAGTTCATAAAAACTCCATAAACGCCAGCATATAAAAATGGTAATTTTAATATAGTACTCCTTTAGAGCTATATCAAGCCAATAAAAAAGAAAAGCTATTACAGCTTCTTTATGTTCAGTATTTAACTAAAAAACAACATAACTAAAACTCTTGAACAACATTTTACTAGATTCAAAAGTAATCGTACACATCTACTAAAAAGTGATAAAAACGCCTACAACATAATGCCTAAACTTATATTAAAAAAAAGGATAGCTAATTAGCTATCCCTTGTTTTTAAGTATGTTTTATTTTATGCTATTTTCTCTACCGATTTAACAATAACTTCAGCATCTTTTTTACCTAAAACAAAATCTTTTGTAATTACTACTTTTTCAACATTTTCAGAACTTGGTAGTTCGTACATTAGATCTTGTAGAAGCTCTTCTAAGATTGCTCTTAAACCACGGGCACCAGTTTTTCTATCTAATGCTTTTTTAGCTACTTCTTTTAATGCTTGAGCATCAAATTCAAGAGTAATATCTTCAAAGCTAAATAAGTGCTTATACTGCTTTGTTAATGCATTTTTAGGAGCTGTTAGAATTTGAATTAATGCACTTTCATCTAAGTCTTCTAAACTTGCAATAACTGGTAAACGACCGATAAATTCTGGGATAAGTCCGTATTTTTGTAAATCTGCTACCTCAACTTCTTTAAATATTTCACCCATGTCACGTTCATCTTTTGATTGAACTGCAGCATTAAAACCAATACCTGTTTTAACCTGTCTTTGAGAAATAATTTTTTCTAAGCCTGAGAACGCACCGCCAGCAATTACTAAAATATTTGAAGTATCTACTTTAATAAGTTCTTGGTTAGGATGCTTTCTGCCACCTTTAGGTGGAACTGTTGCAACTGTACCTTCAATAATTTTTAGTAATGCTTGCTGCACACCTTCACCTGATACATCACGTGTAATTGAAGGATTATCAGCTTTTCTTGTAATCTTATCGATCTCATCAATATAGATAATGCCTTTTTCAGCTTTTGAAATATCATAGTCAGCAGCTTGAACAAGATTTAAAATAATACTTTCAACATCATCACCTACATAACCAGCCTCTGTTAATGTTGTTGCATCAGCTACTGCAAATGGAACATCTAAAACTTTTGCTAAAGTTCTTGCTAGTAATGTTTTACCTGAACCTGTTGAACCAATTAATAAAATATTTGATTTTTGAATTTCAATATCATCAGCTTTAACTGTTTTTAATCTTTTATAGTGGTTATAAACAGCAACTGATAGAGCTTTTTTAGCTTTTTCTTGACCAATAACATAATCATCTAAAGTAGCTTTAATCTCTTTAGGTTTTTGAATTTTTAGTTCTTTAACTTCTTGCTCTTCGTTATTTTCTGTAATTTGTAGGCATAATGCTGCACATTCATTACAAATAAAACTATCACCTGTTGCATCACCAATCATAGTTTTAACTTCACTATGAGGTTTGCCACAGTAAGAACATTTTGGTCCCATCATATCTGTCATAATTTTAATTCCTTTTATTTAAATATCGCTTAATTTTATAGTTTTATCAACAAATAGTCAATATTTTAATCATTTCATTTTATTTTATATGAAATGGTATATTTGTAAAATATGAATAATGTCCGCCTACTGCTTTTACATATCTAGAAGGATATTTAGCAACAAGAGGATCAAAGTATTTTCCACAGCTCAAATTGAAAGGATCACCACACAAAAACTCAATCTTTGCAATACATGATTTTGATGAACTTATACATGCAGTTTTATCACTAGAATCATTTAGATCAACTTCTGTGGAAATTAATAATTCTCCAAGTTTTGTAGTGATTGAACTATTTGTTCCATAATTATAGAAACCTTCTTGTATATAAGGACCATTCCACCCCTTTAAACCTCTATCATTTTGCAACAAATCGCCTATTAGTAAAGCATCATGAGGGCCATGTACAGAGCCAGACTGTCCTAACATCTCTCCGGTATCTAAATAATATTGCTCTATTGCTTTATCTAGCTCTACAATAGACTGATTTAAGGCTGTTACTTTAGCATTTTGAATTGCTGAATAAAGTGATGCTCCTGAAATAACAGAAAGTGCTCCAAAAATTGCTAGAGCAATACGAGCGTCAAGTCCGAACATTGCACCTTTTTTATTAGTCATTTCCCTAAATCCCCTATTTTTTTGCAGATATTCCAGGTCAAGTCTGGAATATCCGTGTAGTATCTACCAGCAATAATCAAGGAAATTATTTAGGATGGATAATTTACCTTTTATAACCAACAGAGTAGTAAAACTACATGCCTTGGTTAATAAAAGTGAATTAGTCGCCTAAAGAATCCCTTGAAGTGATTACGTGATCTACTAAGCCGTATTCTTTTGCTTCTTCAGCTGATAAGAAGTTATCACGATCTGTATCTTGTTCAACTTTTTCAAAGTCTTGACCTGTATAATCAGATAGCATTGTATTTAATTTTTTCTTATTGTCAATAATTTCTTTAGCGTGAATTGCAATATCACTAGCTTGACCTTGATAACCACCTAAAGGCTGGTGAATCATAACTCTTGAGTTTGCTAAAGCATAACGCTTGCCTTTTGCACCTGCTGCAAGTAAGAATGAACCCATACTGCAAGCTTGCCCCATGCAAATAGTTACAACATTTGGCTTAATAAAGTTCATTGTATCTAAAATAGACATACCTGCAGTTACAACACCACCTGGTGAGTTAATGTATAGGTAAATATCTTTTTCAGGATCTTCAGCTTCTAAGAATAATAACTGAGCAACAATTAAATTTGCCATGTTATCTTCAACTTGACCTGTTAGAAATATAATTCTTTCTTTTAATAGTCTTGAGTAAATATCAAAAGATCTTTCACCTTTTGCAGTTTGCTCAACAACCATTGGAACTAATGTATTCATCATATTTAAATTCCTTTTTTTATTAAATTTTTATTTTTTCTTAACCAGACGCATTAATACAGCATGGCCTTTTCTCCACTGCTGGATTGGAACAGCCGGGAAGCCACCAAGAACTTCACCAGCCTTGGTAATATTTTTAGAAATTCCGCCTTTACTTGCTAGCATTACTCTATCAGCAATTGTTAAATGCCCTGCTACACCTGACTGTCCACCAAAAATACAGCCATCGCCAATTGTTGTAGAACCTGCGATACCTGTTTGCGCAACAATTTGGCACATTTTACCAACTTTTACATTATGACCAATTTGAACTAAGTTATCAATTTTTGTCATATCTCCGATTTCAGTATCTAGTAATGAACCTCTGTCGATTGTTGTATTAGCGCCAATTTCAACATAGTGACCAATTTTAACAGCACCAACTTGTGGAACCTTAACAAGAATAACATTAGCAGGATCATAAGCAAAGCCGAAACCATCTTGGCCTAAACGAACACCTGCATGGATTAAACAATTTGTGCCAATTGAAGTACATTCAATTGAAACATTATTTTTAATAACAGTATTTGCACCAATTTCAACATTTTTAGCTAAGTATGAGTTTGCACCAATTTTAACATTATTTGCAACTTTAACACCTTCACAAATTACAACACCAGCTTCAATCACAACATTTTGACCTAATGTAGCTGTTTCATGGATTTCTGCTTTATCTGAAATAAAACCAACTTGAGGTTTATCAGCGTAAAAAATGTTTGAAATCTTAGCATAATCAGGGTGAGGGTTAGAACTTAAGATAGCTGAAACATTTTCAGGTAGTTCTTCTGCTAATTCAGGTTTAACTACCACAACGCCAGCATTTGTATTTGATAAAAACTTTGCATATTTGGGATTATCTAAAAATGCTAACTCATTAGAGTTTGCTTCTTGAATTGCATTAATTCCTACAATTTTAGACTCACCATTGCCTGTAAATTCGCAGTTAATCATTTTTGCAAGTTCAGAAACCGTAAAAGGTCCATTATTATTATGATAGTTAGACATAGAATTTTCTCCTAAAATTAAGCTAAGTTATACTTTTTAATAACTGAAGCTAAAACACCGTGAATAAACTTAGAATTGTCTTCTTCTAAGAAAGCATGTGCTAAAGCCATATATTCACTTACTAAAACTTGTACTGGATTTTCTTTAGTCATAAGCTCTGAAATTGCAGTAATTAAAATAGCTGCTGTTACTTGGTCAATTCTTGCAAAAGTCCAAGATTCATCTAAGTTTAATGAAATTTCTTCAACAGCATTTTCTTTATTGTTTAAAGCTTGCTCTGCAATTTTAGCAAATAGTTTTTTATCTAAGTGAGCTGATTTTAGACCACAGTATTCTAAAGATTCATTAATTAAACCAGTTGTTGATTTTTCTTCACTTAAGCTTGTAAAAACAGTTTGTACTGCTAATAGTCTTGCTTCAGTTCTTTTATCATCTGTAAATCTAACTTTATCTTCAGGGAAGTCATCTAATGATTTTTGTGAGCCGTATTGATTTAATAAGTCTTGTAAATTAAATTTCATTGCTTATTTATTTCCTTTTTTTAATTGAGCTAGAATTTCTTCAAAGTCATCTAACTCTGAAAATTCGTGATAGATTGATGCATAACGAACATATGCAACAAAATCAATTTCTTTTAGTTGTTGTAAAACAATTTTACCAATTGTTGCTGATTGAACTTCTCTTTTTACAGCTGTATCATTAAGAACAGCCTCAACGTCTTTAACAATTGATTCAATTTCTTGTGTGGTTGTTGCTCTTTTTTGTAGTGGAGTTGCGATACTTCTAAACAGTTTGTTTCTGTCATAAATTTGTCGTGTATCATCTCTTTTAACAATCATCAAGTTAGCTGATTCAATTCTTTCAAATGTAGTGAATCTTTGCTTACACTTCATGCATTCACGACGACGTCTAATCGCAGAGTTATCCTCTGAACTACGTGAGTCTTTAACTTGTGAGTCATCAAACCCGCAAAATGGACATTTCATATTTACTAGTAATTCCTTTTAAAATTTAGTTTAAACTACGATAGATTATACCATATTTAGTATCAATTAACAAGTATTAATAGCTGATTATACTACAAGCAAAAAGACCTGTATAAAACAGGCCTTTTCTCGTATTTTATTTATATCATTATTAGGACACTGGAAGCCCTAAATCATGATAAGGGAATCCCTCATATTGATCCAGTAGATCAATATTCTTTTTAGGCGTTATTCTTTTTTGTCGTGACTCTTTTTTTGTGTTTTCAAACTCTTGAAAAACACTTTCATTGCCGCAGTAGTTTGCAATTACTTCACTGTCCATAACAGACTCCTTGAACCTTCACACGTTAAAAAAAATTTTTAATCATATCCTATATAATTTTCAGTTGTATCTTTAAAAAGCTATCTTATTCTTGTAATAAAACCATTATAGTACTATGGTTTTTAATTTTCAAGAAAAAAGTGAATAAAAAAAAGACTTAGTTTTTTTACTAAGACTTTTAAATTTTCAATAACTTAAGCAATTACTATATCTTATCTTATTAATTATAACAATTTATATTTAAGCTCTGCTTTTTGACCTTGTTTCAACTTAATAATCTGTAACATCCCATTCTTTACTTTAAAATCAAGACTATTAGCAATTATTTCCTCAACAAGATCATCTCCATAACATAAAAAATCACAAGTTTCCAATCTAAATAATTCCTCTTCTCGATAACCTTCTCCGCAATCAATTACTCTAAAGCTAGCTATAGCAGCATAAACTCTAAACTTGTTAATTACATAACTTGCACAATAACTAGAAAAATTAGCCTTAACAAAACAGTCTTCATGATGAAACCTCTCCATAAAGTCAGGCTGCTCTCCTGATTTTAAAAATCGGTCTACCAATATTTTAGCATTTGCCTTACTATTTGCTATATTAATCATTTATCCCCACCAGATATACCACTGAATATTATTTAATAAAATACTTTAGGTAGTATACTGTACAATCTATAGCATTGCAAATAAAATAAAAAACCCAACATTAAAGTTAGGTTTTTAATATATAAAATTTTTCTTAGCTTGCCATTTGGCTATTTCTACTAGCATAGTAGCTGTACTTATCATATTCATTTGTCTTTTCATATCTATTTTCTTTTTCTATCTTCGCTAAAGACAGTTTTCCTTCAACTACTTTAAAACCAACATTGTAACGAGTAGCCTCCTTTATAACATCTACACCTTTACAAGGACTATAACAGTGTTCTACTTTAGCTAATA
>DMEM01000191.1 GCA_003450915.1 Alphaproteobacteria bacterium | reverse complement strand
CCGAAACAAGTATTCTACCAGCCAATGGTGGTACTTAAAGAGTTTATGCAAATGGAAGCTGCTGCTGGTATCATTCTATTAATCTGTGCAATCGTTGCATTAATCTTAGCAAACACTCCTTTAGAGTTTTGGTATAATATGTTCTTATATGATACTACTGCTGAAATTCGAGTTGGTAACGGTCCACTACACTTAGAAAAACCGTTAATTCTTTGGATTAACGATGGTTTAATGACTATTTTCTTCTTCCTTGTTGGCTTAGAGCTAAAAAGAGAAATGATGGAAGGAATGTTATCAAAACCTTCTCAAGTAGTTTTACCAATTATTGCTGCAATTGGTGGTATGGCTGCCCCTGCATTAATTTTCTACGGTTTTAACGTTAACAACCCAGATCCATCAGCTATTCACGGTTGGGCAATTCCTACAGCAACTGATATTGCTTTTGCTATTGGTATATTCTCTCTTGTTGGTAAAGGTCTTCCAAGTTCATTAAAAGTATTCTTATTAGCTCTTGCTATTATTGATGACTTAGGTGCTATTTTAATTATTGGTATTTTCTATTCTCACGGCCTATCAGTTATGAACCTAGGTTTAGCAGCTGTATTCTTAGCAATCCTAATCCTGTTAAATAGAATGAACTCATCAAAAGGTTCAGTTTATTTACTGTTTGGTTTTGCATTATGGTTCTGCGTACTAAAATCTGGTGTTCATGCTACAATTTCAGGTGTTATTATCGCATTCTGTATCCCTTTAACAACACCTGGTAATCGTCGTTCACTGCTAAGACAGTTAGAACACGATATGCACCCGATGGTAGCTTTCTACATCATGCCTTTATTTGCTATTGCAAACGCTGGTGTAAGTTTAGCTGGTAGTTCATGGAATTTATTAATTGAACCTATTACTCTAGGTGTTGCATTAGGCTTATTCTTAGGTAAACAAATTGGTATTGTTGGAGCGGTATTCTTAGCTGTTAAGTTAAAACTAGCTAAATTACCAAAACACTGTAACTGGATCCATATGTTTGGAGTAGCGATTCTAGCAGGTATTGGTTTTACAATGAGTCTATTCGTATCTTCATTAGCATTTGGCGGTGGACACTCTGGTATCGGAGGATTTTCATCTCACTTAGTTGAAGCTAAAGTTGGTATCTTAATGGGATCAACAGTAAGTGCTATAGTTGGTTTATTAATACTTAAATATGCAAGCAAACACTTCCCTGTTACATCTTCAGAAGATGAAATAGTACAAGAAGTGACTCATCAACACGATACTCCAAAAGATGCTGTTAAAGCTTAATTAACACAAAAAAATAAAAAGCCCCTTTCGGGGCTTTTTTTCGGTATGTATGATAGTTAATTTACTTATGATTAGTATAACCAAATTTACCATCTGGCTTATGGAAGACATGGCTAGGCACAAGAGTCTTCATTTTTCCATACTTATCATCATCATTTTCATCATCATGCGGTTTAATAGATACTGTGTAACTGGCATAAGATATCGGATTATCTATAGAAACTATAACTTCTTTTTCTGGATCATCTTCATCTTCTTCCTTAACTGCACTTTCTGGATAATAAATATATGGCCAAATAGTACTTGTTAAATCATCTCTATCAAATGAATAATTAGGCTCAAAGGCAGCACAGCCTATAGAGTACTTATAAGTATCATATTCACCAATAGAACTTTTTGTCAATACACCATAACCACTTTCAGATGCAGGATTGTACTTATAGTATTCACGATTAGCAGCAGTCACATAAGTCTTAGTATGGTAACCACTATCAGTGAATTTCAGTAAATACTCATAAACTACAGGCTCAATACCACTATCAGCAGGAACTTGAAACTCAAAATTTACAAATGAATTACTAGTACTAACCTGATGGCTATAATCCATATCTTCAATAGAACTCATCAAAAATTCATCAATAACTTTTGAACTATTCAGGTCTGGATTGGTTTGAGGATTCTTTTCATCAATATAATTTAAATACGAATGAGCCCCAATATTAAATATATTCCAAACAGAGAATTTATATTCAGTATTAGGATCAAACCCGCCAGCACCTGATAAAAAGTCATGCTTGTCTAACACGTAGCTATTATAATGAGTTAATTGCACAGGCGAACCTATAGAAATAACTTTATAACGCTTATCAGTAAGCTCAGGATGCATTGCAAGATATGCATTATAAAGAGCTTCATAATACATATTGCCTTGCGAGTGTCCCGCTATAAGTGCGTTAGAGTTTTTTAGACTATTCGGTAAGTGAGCTGTATACTTAGGATCACTAATACCCTCAAAAATAAACTTGTAATAAGCAAGTTGACGTTCAAAATCTTCATCATCTGCATCTATTTGCTTAAAAATATCAGCTAGTTTATTTTTATAGTCAACAGAAACTGCTACCGAACCATCTGGGTTTAGCTTTTGAGCTTCTCCTAATGCTTTAAACTGTTGCCACAGCTCATTAAGCATATCATGAGGAAGTTCAATACTATTAGGTAATGGTAAAACTTGAACAGCAGCCAAATCAGCTGCTGTAACATTAGTCATCCGGTTGCTATTAGCTTTAGCCACTCGAATTAACTTATTTTTCATTTCCCATGCATATTTTATAGCCTTTGAATACGATGTATTGGCTCCCGTTGAAAATAAAATAGTTATCTTTTTCTCATCATCGTTAATGCATTGATTTGCACTTAAGAATGGAGAAATCATTGCTAACATTACAAAAACAGAACTAGTCCACTTCATAAATCCTCCTATTTAGACTTTAATTTAGGACATTCAGATTTTATCATTTCATTAGATACAAAAGGCCAGCCTCTATCTTTAAACATCTCTCTCCCCATCTTTAGAGCTAAGGCCTCTCTCTCCTGAGTATCCTCATACATATCAACAACAACACCTGCTAAATCAGATTCAAAGTCAGAAAGAACACTGCTACAGCCCATTAATAAAGACTGTCTTGTTGATATATCAAAATAAAGATCTGAGTTGTTTGATGTATAAGCATTATAAGCATCTTTATATAATGCAGACATTTCATTCAATATATTTATTTCAGTCATATTGGGATACGCGCCAAAGCCAATAGCTCGCTCAATATCATCACGACCATTTATACCATTGCTATCAACTCCCAGATATTTTTTAAAATCTGGATGTGATGGATCTGGTGCTGCTGGCAATCCCAGTTTTTCAATTATTTCCACTTGGGTATATGTTTTTTCAGGCTCATTTTCAGCATTTGCTGAATTATCACTACCGCACCCAGCTACAAAGGCAGTTATCGCTGCCACTAATATTAACTTCTTCATAAGCTATTCCTTATCGTTTAAATGTATTTGCACACTTCTTTTTTGCATTGTTATATTTTAACACACATCAACACCTCTTAAAAGAAAGAATTATAGGTTGTTTTAAAATATAGGACTCTCTCTCTCTACAATTTCAAGCTTTTTATTCACCTTTTACAACTATTTTTATTAAAATTAATATATTTTAACTACTTAGCACTTGCTTTATTCTCTAATTATTAATAAAACACAAAAAAAGAGGTTAAATTTCAACCTCTTCTTCTCGATATACTGGATTATTAAAAGGGAATATACTTACCCTTTCCATAATCCAAAAATTCTTTTGATCCAACAGTATATTGGATCAGTGGCAGACCTATACCATCACATCCAGCAATCATCCCTTCACACCACCCTTTTGAAAATGTAACGGAATAACCAACACTAAGTGCATAAACTCGCAGCCGGGCAGTAATAGCCCTATAATCATCTATCAGCATTTCTGCTCCCTAAAAAAATAAACAAATGTTTCAATAGGTATTTATAATATTTATCATAAAAAATCTACTGACATAAATATAAAAAAAGAACCTCTATAAAAAGGCTCTTTCTTAAAAATAATTTAAATGATTTACTAAGCTTGTTTAGGCTCAATCCAACCAATTTTGTTTGAATCATCTTGCTCTCTGTAAACAATGTTTAATTGCTCAGTTTTAGCATTTTGGAAGATGAAGAAGTTTACGTGTAGTAAGTCCATTTGCATAACAGCTTCGTCAACTGTTAGAGTTTGGATATTTTTAACTTCTTTATGTTCAATTTTTGGTAAGAATTCTGCAAACATATCATCTGGCGCATCTGCTAGAGACTCTTCAGAGATAACAGATTTTTGAGCTTCAAGAACTGGAAGTTCTGCAAATTTAATTGACTCTTCTCTTCTTCTGTTATGCTTTTTCATTCTTTCTTTATATTTTGCAACTTGCTTTTCAGCTTTAGTATAAGCTTCTTCAAAAGCAGTATAAGCATCTTGGTTAAAACCTGTAGATCTAACTGTTAAGCCTGCTGTTTTAATAACAACTTCTGCATTTACATCACTATTAGCAGTTGAGTTAGAAAATGTAACATCTGTTGAAACAGCGTTTACTGAGTATTTTTTTAAATCTGCTAGTTTTTCTTCACAGTGTTGAGTTAATGATTCGCCAACTTGGAAGTGTACGCCTGCAACTTTAATTTCCATAAATTTATCTCCTAAAAATTCTTATTATATTTATACTTAACAGTATAACGGCATTTGTTTATAAATTCAAGCAGAAACGCCGTCATTATCTACCAATACTGTAATATTTTAGACCCTTTGTTGTTACTTCTGCAACACTATATAGATTTCTTAAATCTACTAAAATAGGATTATTAAGCTTAGCTTTAACTAATTCTAAGTCTAAAACTGCAAATTGAGTCCATTCTGTTAGAATAACTAAAGCATCTGCATTATCACAAACACTATACTCATCTGAACCATATTTTACGTCAGTTAATTCATGCTTAGCTTCTTCAATTGCTGCAGGGTCATAAGCTTTAATAGATGCACCCATTTTTTGCATTTCTTTGATAATTGCAATAGCTGGAGATTCTCTAGTATCATCAGTATTACCTTTAAATGCTAAACCAAGAACACCAATTGTTTTACCTTCTAGTGAGCCATCTAAAGCTTCAGCAACTTTTTCAGCCATTCTTAGTTTTCTATTAACATTTGAATCAATTGTTGCTTTAACGATTGAAAGATCACAGCCGTTTTCTTTAGCTATATATTCTAAAGCCATTGTATCTTTAGGGAAGCATGAACCACCAAAACCAGGACCTGCTTGTAAGAATTTAGCACCAATTCTTGTATCCATACCCATAGCATGAGCAACCTGATCAACATCTGCCCCAACTTTTTCACATAAGTCTGCAATTTCATTAATAAATCCAAGTTTTGTTGCTAAAAATGTATTTGAAGCATACTTAATCATTTCAGCTGTTTTAACTCTAGTCATTAAAACTTGAACGCCTCTTTTTTCTAAAGGAATGTAAACTTCTTTCATTAATTCTTCAGCTTGAGAGTTTTCTACACCAACAACTACTCTATCACCATTTAAGAAATCATCAATTGCAAAACCTTCTCTTAAAAACTCAGGGTTTGAAACGACCGCAAAGTCGGCTTCAGGATTTACTTTTTCAATAATTGCTGTTACTTCTTCAGCTGTTCCAATTGGAACTGTAGATTTATCAACAACAACTGTAAATCCATCTATAGCCTCACCAATTTCTTCTGCTACTTGATAAACATATTTTAAATCTGCTTGACCATTATCTGGACGAGGCGGAGTGCCTACTGCAATAAATACAACATCAGAAGCTGCTACTGCTGCTTTTAAATCTGTAGTGAACTCTAAACGACCTTCAGCTACATTTTGTTTAACTAAGTCTTCTAAACCTGGTTCATAGATTGGAATAACACCTCTGTTATTTAAGTTATCAATTTTATCTTTGTTATTATCAATGCAAACAACTTCATGACCAATCGATGCGAAACAAGTTCCTGATACTAAACCTACATAACCTGTTCCTACTACTGCTATTTTCATTTGTTTTTTCCTATATTTTATTAAGTCTATTAAGTTTAATTATGCTATTACTATTATCAATGCAAATAGCTTTATAACACTCTTAAGCTTAAGCCTGCATTAATTATAGCAAGTAATTATAATATTTCAATAAAAATCATTATATTTAATATAGATATTAAGATTAAATTGCCTTTATTTTTAAGCTATGCTATAATTTTCTGTGTTTTAGGAACAGTGGCTGAGTGGTTTAAAGCGCATGCCTGGAAAGTATGTTGGACGCAAGTCCTCGCAGGTTCAAATCCTGTCTGTTCCGCCATTATAATGTACAAACTTTAAAGAGAATTAAGTATGAAAATATTACAAACTTGCCCAAAACTAAACCAAGGTGGCGTTGAACGTGGTACCATTGAATTTGCAAATTATTTAGCAGATAAAAAAATTGAGAACTATATTTGCTCAAACGGTGGTATTTTAATTAAACAATTAAAAAATACAACTCACTTTACACTACCTGTACATAAAAAGAACCCTATTAGCATTTTTATAAACGCTTTCAAGCTAGCAAGTTATTTAAAAGAAAATAAAATTGATGTTGTTCATGCTAGATCTAGAGCTCCGGCATGGGTTGCCTACTTTGCCTGTAAACTAGCAAAGGCAAAATATGTAACTACATATCATGGAGCATATTCTTATGAAAATATTTTCAAAAAAACATATTCATACCCGATGAGAGCTGGTGAAAAAGTAGCCGTTATCTCTGAATATATCAGAAACCATTTAAAAGAAGTTTATAATACTCCTGATTCTAAAATGATGACAGCTTACAGATGCTTTAATGAACAAAAGTTTAACTTAGATAATCTAAACAAAGAAGAACTATCTAAACTTAAAGAGAAGTATAAGCTTAATGACAATACTGTTACATTATGCCTAGTTGGTCGTTTTAGCAGAACAAAGGGGCAAGTTGAGCTTGTAAAAGCATTAGCAAAAATTAAAGATGAAAACTGGAAATTATTACTAGTTGGTTCTGGCGATAACAGAATTAAGAAAAAAGTAAAAGAGTTAATTAAAGAAAACTCTTTACAAGATAAAATTATTTTAACTGGTAATCAAACCAAGCCAGAACTATTTTATGCAATTTCAGATATTTGTTTTTCTGTAAGAGTTACACCTGAAGCTTTCGGTAGAACACCTCTTGAAGCTCAAGCATTAGAAAAAATCGTAATTGCAACAAATCAAGGCGGTCACTTAGAAACTGTTCTTGATGGTAAAACAGGATTTTTAGTTCAACATGACAATCTTGATGATTGGGCTGAAAAAATAAAATTAGCAATTAACCTATCTGCTAAAGAAAGATTAGCAATGGGTAAAGAAGCTAAAACATGGGTTCAATCAAAATACACATTAGAAAAAATGTGTGAAAGCGAACTAGCAGTTTATAAAGAAGTTTTAAAACAATAAAGCTTTAATATAGATAAGTCCAAATCCCTGGAGGCTTATCTCCAGGGATTTTTTAAATTTAATAAGTAAAAAAGGAAACAAACATATGTATCAACCATCGTTTGACTTAGCACAAAATATCAAAGAACAATATTCAACACCTGTAGCTGTGATTTCAAAACCAATGCTTGAAGAAAAGGTAAAAGCAATGAAGACAGCTTTTAAAAAGAATACTAAGATATTTTATGCAATAAAGGCAAACAACAATCCACATATTGTAAACGTTCTAAAAAATGCAGGAATTGACGGTATTGATACAGTTTCTATTAATGAAGTAAAATTAGCTAAAAAAATTGGTTTTACTTCAGACCAAATTATTTATACAGGTTCAAGCTGTTCAGATTCTGAAATGACTGATGTTCATAATGAAGGTGTAATGCTGAATATTGGATCAACATCTGAGCTAGCAAGATTTGGTAAAATATTTCCAAATACAAAAGTTTCAATTCGCTTTAACCCACAAGTTGGAGATGGTGAAACTGCTGCTGTTATTACAGCCGGTGACTCTACAAAATTTGGTATCAAAGCTTCAAAACTAGATGAAGTAAAACAAATTGTTGCAGAACATAACTTAATTATTGCAGGTATTCACTGCCATATTGGTTCTGGTTTTTATACTACAGAACAATTTGAAAAAGCCGTTATTAGAATTTTAGACCAAGCTAAAGATTTTGCTAACTTAGAATTTATCGATTTTGGTGGTGGCTTTGGTGTTCAATATAAAAAAGAACAAACCCCTATTGATTTAAATGATTTTGCAGCAAGTATTGAAAAACATATCGCTGAATTTAATGCTCACAACCAAAAAGAAATTGAAGTACGCTTAGAACCAGGTAAATATCTTGTAATGCAAGCTTGCACAACATTAACATCTGTTACTACTATTAAAGATGAATATGCGATTCCATTTGTAGGAACTGATACAGGTATGAACCACATCATTCGCCCTGCATTATATGGATCATATCACCATGTTGAAAACTTATCTAAATTAGATGGTGAAAAACAAAAAGTTAATATTGTTGGTAATATCTGTGAATCAGATGACTTTATTGCTGAAGAAGTTGAAATTCAAACTCCAGCAGAAGGTGATCTACTAGCAGTGCTAACAACAGGCGCTTACTGCCCTACTATGCAAAGTTTTTATAATTTAAGAGCATTCTTACCTGAAGTTTTAGTTGATGAAGACAATTCAACAACTTTAATCCGTAAAAGAATGAACTTTGATGAAATGATTAACCAACTAGGTTTTACAGATTTTTAATTAAAAAATAACTTATAAAACATAAAAGCATCTAAAAAATAATTAGATGCTTTTATCTTGATTGTTTTTATTAGCTTACCTATAATTATATAGACTAGTTTTTCGATACAGTTTTATACTTAGTTAATTCAATAATGAACTTAAACTTTGTAAAGCAGAGGGATAAATTAAATCCTTCAAGGAGCTACCATGTCAGTCATGTGTGAAACTCAAGAAAGTCTTAATAAAAGTATTCAAAACTCTAATAATCTTGGATCTGAGTACATTAACTCAATTCTACATAACATTGTAGAAACTGTTAGATCTGGAGATAATATTGTAGCAATTTGTAACAATATTGAATATGAGTTTTTGCTACCATTCACCCCTTCAAATACACATCAACGTTTCGCGGGGAACACTAGCAAAACAATATCAACCATTTTATGTGACTGCAACAGAAATGATGCCTTAGATACTATTATTGTTGCCGTTCCTGAAGCAATCGCTAAAAAAGGCAAGTTTTGTTCTTTCATCCCCGAACCAGACGAGCAAACAGCAACCAATGCTGCCATTGCTTTCTCTGCAGAAAGAGGTGAAATGACTAATAATGATATTCTAGAATCAATGAAACAAAAAAGACTAGCTCTAATTAACTCTGATTTTTACAAATATGAATATCCCATTCCCGCCACACGAATAAAAAAATTAGGTGGTTTGAAGTTTTTTAAACAAAATGCAGAAGAAATAGCCAATGTTGCAGAAGCAATGCTAGAAGGCCGAACCCAATTCACCTCAGAAGTTGGTAAAAAAATGGTTACCTGCTTCTGCTAATAAAAATTATGCGATTTTTTTTAGGACTGCTTCGGCAGTCCTTTTTTTATAGTGATTAAAGCTATATTTCTTTATAAATGTCAGTAATCAAATATCCATCCACAATCAAAAAAATAGTACGTAATTGTTACTTTTTATTACGTATAAATGGATTTCTTTTTTTAAGAAAATAATAAACTTTAAACGCAACATACCTAGAGGAAGTTTTTCCTCACAAAGGAATGAAAATGTCTACAAAAAAAGATATGCTTAAGAATCTTATTGCAACTCTTTCATCTGGCGATAAGTTAGCTGTAATAAACTGTCGTAACAGAAAAGTATCTTTACTACCACCTAGCTGTAGGCGAAAACCTCAAATAAAAGCAGGTTTGGTATATTGTAAACATGTTACAATTTTAGAAGAAAAACAAAGAAATAGATTTTCTCTTTTAGTCTCTCTACCAGAAGAAGTCATGCAAAATGAATTCTTTTTTTCTGTGTTAGATGAGCCAGAAGAATCAATGATTAAAAGAATTCGCAAAGAATACCCTTTATTTTCATCAAGGATGAGCGATGAAGATATTATTGTGATAATGCGTAAAAAACATCAAAAAATTTGGAATGAGGAAGGCTTTAAATACGAAAATCCTGTTTTCTTCCCTATTATTGAAAAATTAGGAGGAGTTGAGTTTATTCAAGAAAATGCTCAACAAATTATCGATACTGCCGATGCGCTACTATCTGATGATGGTCCATCATATGAGTCACTTGCAAACCATTCAAAAGTCTCTGATTTAAAGCTAGCTCACAAAATGCTAAATGCTTTTGCCAATATCGAATAAAAAATACTTTAAGCCCCTTATGGGGCTTTTTTTGTTTGCAGAAAAACAATTGGTAGTTATAAATTTAAAATATTCCGTCATCCCGGACTACGATCCGGGATCTCACATAGCTCTTTGAAATCCTGAAACAAGTTCAGGATGACAAACGCTAATATCTACAAGTCCAAGCTAACGCTGTCGCTTGATGCAAATTCTTTAATAAATTTAAGACGTTCTTCTGGTTTTTTACCCATTAGTTTTTTAACTAAGTTTGAAGATTCTGCAACAGATGGAACATTAAATTGTAATAATTTACGCTGTTTTTGGTCCATTGTTGTTGCTTTTAACTGCGCTGCTGGCATTTCTCCCAAACCTTTGAATCGGCTAATATCAACATTTTTCTTGCCTTTAAATTCTGTTTTTAATAGCTCATCTTTTTCTATATCATCTTTAGCATAAATAGTTTTTTCATTTGTTGAAAGCTTATACAATGGGCTTAATGCTAAATAAACACGACCGTTAAGAACAAGCTCTGGCATTTGCTCAAAGAAGAATGTCATTAATAATGTTGCAATGTGAGATCCATCAACATCGGCATCGGTCATAATAATAACTTTTTCATAACGAAGATTGTCAATATTAAAGTCTTTACCAACACCGCAACCTAAAGCCTGCATCATGTCTTTAATTTCTTGGTTTTGCATTAGCTTTTCTTTTGTGGCATTCGCTACGTTAAGAATCTTACCTTTTAAAGGTAAAATAGCTTGAGTTTTACGATCTCTAGCTTGTTTTGCAGAACCACCCGCAGAGTCACCCTCTACTAGGAAAATTTCAGTATTAATATTTGAGTTATTTGAGCAATCTGATAATTTACCTGGCAATCTTGAACGACGTTGCGTTGCTGTTTTTCTTTTAACTTCATTTTCTTTACGACGTTTTAAACGCTCTTCAGATCTTTCAATAACATAATCAAGCAATGCCTGAGCTGATTCAACATTTTCTACTAAGAAGTGGTCAAAGTTATCTTTAACTGCGTTTTCAACAAGCTTTGTTGCTTGAGTTGATGTTAACTTGTCTTTTGTTTGACCTTGGAATTGAGGCTGAGGAATAAAGGCACTTAAAATACCATAGCCTGATGATAAAATATCATCTGCTGTAATACTACTAGACTTTTTATAACCTTTCATTTCTGCAAATTGACGAATAGATTTTGTTAAAGCTGATCTAAAGCCAGTTTCATGAGTACCTCCTTGTGGAGTTGGAACAATATTACAGTATGAAGCCATTTTAACTTCACCATTTAATGTCCAAGAAATAGCCCATTCTACATTACCTTGCTTACCTGGAAAGTTTGCTTTACCTGCAAAAGGAAGATCTGTTAGAGCAATTTTACCTTTTAAGTCTTCAATCAAGCAATCTTTTAAACCATGTTCATAATGAAATACTGCTTCTCTTGGTGCTGAGTTACCATCTGAAATTTCAGGGGCTGCTTCATCTTTCCAAGCAATAGTAATACCACCATAAAGATAAGCTTTAGCACGCACTTGTTTATATAGTTTTTTAGAAATAAATTCTACCGTTTCAAAAATTGTATCATCCGGGTAAAATCTTACGTTTGTACCCTTACGGTTTTTAATAGGACCTTTTTCAAGCAAACCAGTTGTTGCCTTACCGTATGCAAATTCTTGAGAATATAACTGACCATCACGGCAAACATCAACGATTACTTTTTTCGATAGAGCATTAACAACAGATAAACCAACACCGTGCAAACCACCAGATGTGTTATAAGCCTTATCTGTAAATTTACCACCTGAATGAAGAGTTGTCATAATAACTTCAAGCGCTGGTTTTTTAAATTTAGGGTGCATATCAACCGGGATACCACGGCCATTATCGCGAATAGAAACTGAACCGTCTTCATGTTTTACAAACCAGATTTTATCGGCATGCCCTGCTACAGCCTCATCCATTGAGTTATCTAAAATTTCAGCTACCATGTGATGAAGTGCTGTTGAGTCTGTACCACCAATGTACATACCAGGTCTTTTACGAACTGGATCTAAACCTTCTAATACTTCAATTTGACTTGCGTTATACTCTTGATTCATTATTTTGCCCTATTTTAATTGATCAATTTTTTAATTCTTTTGTTAACAAGGTCATAATACTCTTTTTTTAGCATTTTTTCAAGATTTATGCATAACAATGAAAAAGGCACCTCAAAAGGTGCCTTTTATATAGCAATAATATATTACTAGCCTCCGCTATTTTAAGGCTTAAACCAGACCAAGCAAACTAACCTTACCATTTCTGATAGTCACTCGCTTTTTCTTTATTTTAGCCTGTTGAGTAAAAGACTCATAGCTCATTTCTATACAGCCACATCTAATTCTGACTGCAGAGTCTCCGCACAGCACCCTATTTTTATCTGTTAATGCTAACCACTCACGGATATCATCTCCTTTATGAAGAAGATATGGCGAAGTATTAACAAAGTTTATTTCCGCTAAAATAGCGCTCTTAGTTTTTTCAGAAGTTTTAAGAATTTCATCAAAAATGTCCGAATCTTTTAGGGGTTTAACTTTAGAACCTAAAATAAAAAGTCCAAGGATAAAAAGCCCCAATACAACTAAAAGTGTGCTCATAATAACCTCCTAGAAAAAGAGACCTAAGCCCCTTTTTCCTTCAACGATTAAACCACAACAGACAAAGTCTGTAATTTTACAAACCCCTCTTTAATAATGAGCCTTTCCTTTTGAATGTTTGCTTGCTTTTCAAAAGCTTCAAGACTCATTACAAAACCAAAAAACGCAACGCGTTTTTTGGCATTGTCGAAGCACAGTTTCTGATTTTCAGGAGTTAAAGGATACCATTCTGTAAGCTCTTCCTCCTCATGTCCCATTGTACAAGCTTTCATATTGTAATACTCAATTTGAGCAGATATCGGCAAGGATAAAAGATTTGAAGTTTTAATTAACATATCAAACTTTGTAGCATCATCAATTAAGAAAAATGCAATTTTAGCTAAAATTACAAAACCGAAAACAGCAGAAACTGTAGACATAACGATGATTAATAACGCTTCCATGATAAAACCTCTTTTAAGAGTATCAGCCTCATCTATGAGACTGGGAAAAGACATGCGACTAAAAAAGCCGCCAGTTAATTTAGATATTATATTATACCCATTGCCTTAAATTTTCCCCTGACAAAACACAAAAAAAGAGACTCGTTGGTTTGCACCAAGAGTCCTTTTCGAAATAAATATTATTGAGAACCAAGCTATGCTTTAGCTTCTTCTGCTTCTTTTAGGTAGGTTTTATAAGGCTTTTTAGGATCAACCCCACTGTCGTCACACTCATTAAGATTAACAACTTCTAGGAAACTACCATAATAATCAACTTCCGACCCCACAAAAAGTCCCAGAGTCTTGCCATTTTTTTCAATATACTTGATAAAGTCTGGCAATGAAATTACATAGCCAAACATGCCAACCCCGTAATGCACACCTTTTTTCTCGATATTTTGATCAGTAATAATCTCTGTTTTAGTAATAATGCTTAGCTTACTTGTTTTATAGTATGTACGAAATGTATCATACGATTTATTTTCAAATAATAGAGCATCATATACATCCTGTTTATTAATAAACAAGCCCAAAAGCTTGGTCCAAATTGTTAGAAAGTAGAAACGTAACATAATATCACCTCGCTGTGAAATTTACTTTAGTTATTAAGATATAATTATTTTACAACCTCAAGTCAAGATATAAAAAAAGCTGCTAAATTAATAGCAGCTTTCTTTTCAAAAAAGTCGATAACTAGGTTGCAGATAGAATTTCTGTACCTTTATCGTTAAATCGTAGTGAATAACCTCGCTTTGCAAGACCACGTTCAAGAGCATCAATAGAGTACTCAAGACCAAAAAAGTAGCGGCCTACAAAAATACCAATATCGGTACAATTTTTTTTCGTCACAGGCTTTCTTATTGTTCGCTCTTGAGGATTTCCATCCTCATCATTTTCAAAACGTAGTGTTTCAATTTCAATTTCAGGTTTTACCCCTGTTTTTTCATAAAAATCGATAACACATTCGACAGTTTCTTTTTCTGTGGCTGGATTTTTAGCAGCCTGACTTGCTTGGCGAATTGATTCATTCCAAAGAAGACTTAGTTCAGCAAACATAACAACCTCCAAAAAATTTTTAATTAATTTTAGTAGTTTATAATAAGGTACAAGCATTTAACCATGTAAATCTAATCACCTACTGCAAAAATAAACAAGCAAAATTTGTACTTGTATTTTAAAAGTAATTAATCATGTTATATTTATTATAAATATCAATTTAGTATTTTCAAGAGGT
>DMEM01000080.1 GCA_003450915.1 Alphaproteobacteria bacterium | reverse complement strand
CTGCTGACATTATTTTTCTGCTAAAATTTGAAAAAAAATTACTATTATGCTAAGCTTTTTTATATTAAGAATAAAAAATATAGAGGTATGCGATGTATAATAGTAAAAAAGGTGCAATGTTTGGAATGGATGCCAGGATTTCTTTGGCAATCTTTGGGTCATTGAGCGTAATAACAGGTGCTTCTATTCATTCTGCTATTTTAGATTCAAATGCTACAAAATTATTAACTAATATGCAAGAAGTTGGAAAGGCATATGCTCAATATGTTTTAGATAATAGAGAAGGCTTATATCCAACAGCAACATCGTCTCCATCAAAATATATTCTAAGAAGTGCCGATATGGTTGTAAAACATGCGACATATGGAACAAGAAACTGGAATGGTCCTTATATTGATTATCCTGTATCAGCACACTACTTATTATATCCTGATTATAATAATTTACACATTATGATTTTATCAAGAGATGATACATCTTGGGGAGAAACAACAAAATGGGCTGATGGAATATGTTCAGCAGGTAAAAAATGTGGGTTATGGGTTCATATTAACGGCATTGATGATTTAGATTTAATTAAAGAAGTAGATAATAAAGTTGATGGTGGTGATGGATCAACAGCTGGTAAATTTAAATATACAGACTATATATCTGCAAACGGAACGTATACAATTAATTATATGTTTGATGTGGCAGATAATCCGAATGATTAAAAAATAGAAAGGCTGAGGTATTACTCTCAGCCTTTTTTTATAAATTAGAATATTCATTACTATAAAAAACAGCCGAGACTTGGTAAGTCTCGGCTTGGTAGAAATTCTGTAGGGTTCTCAGAAAGTCCGTTTTCAACTATATAAAGATTTTGTCTTTAAGAGTTTAAATCGATATTTGCCGTAGGTTAGGCGGTTTTAAGCAGTCCATCCGTCGAATGTTTCAACATCAGGGGCATAAAGATCTTTAGCTTCTTTATCATGCTGTAGATGCATGTTTTCGCTTAAATCCGTTTCTACTACTTTTTTAGTTTCTTCAGCCATGGTGAAATCCTCTTTCTATTGTGGAGTATAGTAGGTGTGATGTTCAGTTGTTGAGCTTATTGTTATTATTTAAAAAGTTATTAGGAGCTACTTGTATATAAAAACTTGTATGGCTTTTGCATTATTAATGCAGTAGCTCCTTTATTATTGTTGTATAGTTATTATGGTACTAGAAATGTGGTTATTCAACTAAAAACAATATTGCAGCGCAACAAACTGTGTGTGCAATGCACAATTTTATTATGGATATTGTAAATACTTGATTTAAATTATAAAATATCTCGTACGCCTACCACTAAATAAATAGTTTTTGCAAATAAAAAAGAGATAACCAACAGGCTATCTCTTTTTTTCGTTATTAAAAGTTTGTTATTTAAACGACACCCTGTTTTAGACACGTTTTTAAGCGTAGAATACCTAAAACTTGTTTTGAGTTTGGATGAACAACAACAAGTTCGGTAATATCTTTATCTGCCATAATACTGGTACCTGTAACTATTTGCTCTTCAGGACCAATTGTAAAAGGCGTTTTAGTCATAAAATCGGATGCAGTTATAGATTCTGGCACTTTCATTTTATGTTTACGACATAGCTTGTTCATATCTCCATTACTGATAAAACCTCCCAGAGTCTTATCATCATTTAAAATTATGACACAGCCAATATCACCGTCTTCAATTGTATCGCTGACTTCTTGTGCTGTTGCATAGTGAGGAACAACAGACGGCTCAACCATCAACTCATGAGCAAGAGATGTTTTGTCTGCCTGAAAGTTTCCAAGCGCACCGCCTGGGTGGTAAAGTTTGAAAATTTCAGCAGTAAAGCCCATTTCTTTTTGTAACGCAATCATTAAAATATCGCCCATAACTAAGGCACATGTTGATGAAGACGTCGGTGCTTTTTTTGCAAGACATGCTTCTTCTGTTACAGAATCATCAAGGAAGATATTACTATTTCTACCTAAATGAGAGTCTCGTTTTCCACAAATTGCGATGATCTTTTTATCATTTTTTTTGCAGAAATTAATAACAGGTCGAAGCTCAGTTGTATTACCGGAATGAGAAATCATAATGATAACATCACACGATAAAAGCTTGCCTAGGTCACCATGGGCTGCTCGGGCCGGGTCTACATAAATAGATGGCATTTCACAGCTTGAGTAAGAAGCTTCAAGTTTTTCAGCAATAATACCTGATTTCCCCATTGCTACAAAGCCAATAAGAGAGCCTAGTTTTCGTTGAGCAATCATTTTTACTGCTTGAATGAATTCTTCGCCAAGGTTATTACGCATATCTTGTAAAGATTGAATTTCTTTGTTGAATCCTTCAATGCCAGCTTCAAGAATACTGTTATCAGATAAGTTCATTACGAACTCCTTTTGAAAAAATAAAAAATAAGGTTGTTTAACGAAGTATATTATAGGGATTAAATGTTGAATAGTCAATGGATTTTAAGTAAATATTAAGAGATTGAAAAATATAAAAAAGCCAGCGTATTTGCTGGCTTTTAGAGATGTCCGTTTATTAGTTTTTAGGTCGTCTGGTTCCGTAAGAGAATAAGTCTTCAGGCAGACCGAGAAGGTCGTTTTTGATTTGAGTTTCAAGAAAATGACAATTTTCATAAAGAAGATCATCAATTTTTTCCATCATTGCTATTGGTAGCAACCGAGCTTTCAAATCGTGTAGATATTCTACATCAAGAGCTGCGTACTTAAGTTGGTTTTCTGTAAGAACTTCATTTTCCCACATTGAACATTGTTCTTCTTTGGAAATTTCAACGCCTAAATACTCTTTAAGAAGAGGCTTTAGACTGTGATCTTCTGCGTATATTTTGTCTCTTCTTATCATTTTAGAGGCAATTCGAGTACAAAAAATATTGCGAGGAGTTGCTCCTAACTTATAGCCTAAAAAAGCTAGATCAACACGCCCAAAATGAAAGATTTTTTCATAGTTTGGGTTTTCTAAAAGATGAACCAAAACTGGAGCGTTATTTTTTTTGTCAACGTTAAATTTCACCAAATGGTTTATATCACTATTCGCAGCTTTAAATTGAGCTAGGCATAGCTTTCCTTTTTTGTGGTCAAGGTTTCTGTTCATCTCACAGTCCACAGCAACAGGACCTTTAAATGAGATATATACTTCAGCAGGCAGGTCGTCGTGGTGTAGGTAAATTTTTAGCCCATCGATTTCATGATATTCTGTATCGGCAGGCATTGGAAAGTTTTCTGATGTATTCATAAGATCACCATATAAAAAGAAATGAGTGAGTGATTTATAAATATTATAGTGTTTAATTAGTAACTTTCAAGAAGAAAACCGGCACTAAGGCCGGCTTCTTTATAAAAAAATTATTCGCAATTAGAAAAAAAGCCGTGAAGTTCTGTGCAAACTTCATCTTCGAGTTCTTTACAGGCCTTGGTTATTGGCGTTGTTGTGTCATTTTTTGAAGAAATTGCCATCAATGTTTTTTTCAGTTTATGCAGGTAACGAACATTGTCGGCCAGGTAGTCAAAGACATCAATGTAAATAGAAGGGCTTGTCCAATCGGTTTGTTCAATTCTGTTATCAAGCTCTACATTTAAAAGCTCTTTTAATAAAGCTTGCAATGAGTTTTCTTGAACAGTTGGATAAGCAAGCTGTGAAGCAATTTTAATACTAAACAGATTAACAGGAGTTGTTTTTAAGCATTTACCTAAAGATATCAACTCATCTTTATCAAGATGAAAAATTTTTTGAATTTCAGGGTTTGCCAAAATATTCAAAAGATTTGGCGCATCGTAGGGGGCATTGTGTGTAAATTGTACAATATGAACTGTATCCCCACCGTTTGTTAACTGAAGTCCATCGTTTGTTAACTGAAGTCCCTCATTTGTTAACTGAAGATAGTACAGTTTGCCTTTTACTATTTTTGCATTTAGCGCAATAACGTTACTAATCTCAAGTTTTTTAGGAAGATCGTCGTGGTGTAAAGCAATTTTAAAATTATCCATTATTATCACCTTTTGAAACGTAATTATTATAAATATTTATAATTAGTGCTTAGTAAGTATAGTCATTATTAATATATAATCAAGTAAAAAAGCCCCTATAGTAATAAATACTACAGGGGCAAAAACTTTAGTCTATTTGACTTCTTTTTTTTTCGTTAACTTCACGGGTTTCTATTTTCCAATAGAACAAATGCAGCACCAAGGCAATAGCAACCATGCCAATTGCTGCCGGGATGTTGTCTAAGACTAGGTGGGAGATCATGCCTCCACCTAAGGCCAGACCTTGCAATACAGATATTACATTTTTAAGGCACAGATTTGCTTTAAAAATGTTTGCTGCAACTAAAATATTAGATATTGCAGCTATTAATATTGTGTATGGTGAAACATCTGACTCTAATATTCCTAAAAAAGAAGCAATCGAGGCTGCTAGGGTGATTCCGAATATGATGAGAAAAGCACGAATTGCTAAGAACATAATGTTCTCCTTAAGATTTAAATTTGATGAATGAGGTACATTTAATAATTTATACTTATAGATGCAAGTTTTTAGCTGACAATAAAAAAGTACCAGCTAGGTAGCAGGTGCTTTTTTATATGTCATGCTAGGCTTGATCTGGCATTTCCGAGGTAAAATCGAGGTTTTTGCAGAGATCCCGGATCGTAGTCCGGGATGACAACCGAGCAATTTTAAGTTTTAGAATGTTTGGGATGATATGTGCAGGTTAACCTAAAAGCTCATCACAAACTTTTTTATCTAAAATACCAACCGGTAGGTTGTTATCATCAACAATAACTAGGCTTGAAACTCTATACTCATTTAATAGGTTTTGACCTGCAACAGCTAGCTCTTCTTGATTTATAGTTTTTGGATTTTTAATCATTGAATCTGTAATTTTAGATTCAGGACCTTTTTCTACTAAGCCACGACGTAAGTCACCATCTGAAACAAAGCCTGCTAGTGTTTTATTTTCATTTAAAATAACTCCGCAACCAATTCTGTGATCATTAACTTCTTTAAATGCTTGTAGAATGTTATCTTCTGCTCTTAATACAGGAAGTGAAGACATAAATTCTTTAATTGGTGCTGTTCTCATACCTAATTTACCAGCTGGGTGTGATTTACCGAAATCTTCAACTGTGAAGTTTTTCTCAGCCATTACTGCCATTGCTAAAGCATCTCCTAATGCAAGAGTTACTGTTGTTGATGAAGTTGGTGCTAAGCCAAGAGGGCATGCTTCTTTACTAACAAAGTTTTTTAGAACAACAGTAGAGTTTCTGCCAACTGTTGAATTTTCACTATTTGTTAGGCCAATTACCGGAACACCAGCTCTTTTACATGCTTTAACTGTTGAAAATAGTTCTTTAGATTCACCAGAGTGAGAAATAGCAACAAGAAGGTCTGTTTTTTCTAGCATACCTAAGTCACCGTGGTTTGCCTCAGCAGCGTGAACGAAAAATGCAGATGATCCAGTACTTGCAAATGTTGCCGCTAGTTTTTTACAAATATGACCTGTTTTACCAATACCAAAGAAAATGATTTTACCTTTTACATTGCTTAATAGTTCAACAGCTTTTATAAAGTCTGCTTCTTGGAAGTTAGCTATTAGATGTTCAAGAGCTTTTTTCTCCATTTCTAGAGTTTCTAAACCAGTTTTGATAATTGAAGTGTTCATTTGTTAATGTTTCCTTTTATTAGTTAATAAAAATAAAGCTCAAAACATAAAATGCCCTGAGCTTGATAAATTAATGGTGATTTAAGATTGTTTCGTTCCAGCCTTGTAGTTCAAGCTTAGCTAAAACAGGAATGAATTTATTTGTATCATTTAATAGTTCTGTTCTGCCTAGCTGTTCAACTCTATTGCCTAGTTCTTCACGAATTTGGTGTAGGTAAACAACATCACGAGCGGCGTATTCAATTTGAGCATCTGAAAATTCTGCAACACCCCAGTGAGATGTTTGTTGTTCCTTAGATAACTCTACATTTAAAAGCTCTTTAAGAACAGATTTTAAACCGTGTGAGTCGGTATAAGTTCTGCAAAGTTTTGAAGCAACTTTTGTACAGAAAATATTAGAAGGTTCTGCATTTAAATGTTGAATTAAAAATCCCATATCTGCACGTGCAAAGTGGAAGATTTTTTCTTTTGATGAATCTTCAAGTAATGCTTTTAGGTTTGGTGCACTGTATGATTTTGTGATATCAAATTTTACTAAGTGAATATCTTTACCATTATCTGAAATTTGAGCTAAGCAAAGCTTGTCTCTTAATGGGTTTAATCCCATCATTTCACAATCCATTGCAACAATATTGCCGAATTTAACATCAGCAGGTAGGTCGCCATGGTGTAAAGTAATGTTTAAGTCTGTCATGATTATTTGTCCTTATTTCTTTCAATTAGTCCGTCTTTAACTTCTTTGAAAATTCTTTGAATGTCTTCATGAGTGAATGTTTCTGTTAATCCACTGAATTGGTCTGTCATTTCAATATCACCTTCATCTAAAAGGCTTTTACATTGTAGAATACCTAATGATTTAATAGCTTTTTCCATTCTTGCTTTATCAACATCAGTATAGAAGCTTAGAATGTTTTCATCATAAATTCTAACAGTGTCTTCAGCGAAAATTCTTTGAACAATTTCATAATGTAATAAAGATGTTATTTCCTTTGCTGTTAAAGTATCTGCTACCATTGCTAAACGGCTCCAATCATCTTCTGAAACTTTTTCTGTTGGTAGGTGTTGTAGCATTAAAGCACAGTTTGTATTATTGTGTTCAATAAAGCTTAGATATGTTTTATTTTGAACAGACTGCTCATAATATTCAATAATTGAGTCTTTTAAACTGCTGCCTATAACAGGAATTACACTTTGATAAGTTTTACCTTTGTTGTCTACTGTAATAACAATTCTTGGATTTTGTTTTACAAACTCTTGATAGCTTTCAATAGTGTTGTCTTCAGTTACATCTGCGTAAGCTTTAATAGTGCCATCTGTCATTGCTTGGGCAATAACTAGTTTAATGCTTGAGTTTGAAATAATTTGTAGCGTTAAAGATTGATCTGCTTTTAGATCTTGTTGGAATAAAACTACTGCAGTTAAACTTTGTTTTAATAAGTCTTGTACAAATCCTTTGTTATTTTTAATAGCTGGAACGAACTCCTCTAAATTTTTTAGTGATATTAGCCTACCCCTAACAGGTAAGTTATCAAAACTAAATGGTAAAATGCTGCCTGCTTGTTTGCTTTTTATTGCAGAATTCATAATATTCCTTTCTTAAATTTTATCTATGATATTGACAGTTTTATTACGTTTTACAAAACAATATAAATAATAGCATAGTTTTAAACAATAAAAAAGAGATATAATTTGCATGGAAAAATATTTTAAGTTTTTAGATGATAAATTTAAAAATCAAGATACTGATACACAAAAAAATAATGGGACATCTGTTGATTTACAAGATGTTCAGTCGCTTTATGTTATGACAGAAAAACTCAACCAGGATATTCAAATTCAGAAAATTTCATTTGCTAATGAAAAGAAACAGCTAGTAGCAAATCACAAAGAACACCTGATGTATCTCTCAGATGTTTTTTCGGATGCTAAAGCTCCAATTAAAGAAATGTCAACAATGATAGACCTGCTGAAAGAAAGTGATTTAACACAAGATCAGGTAAGATATTTAAATATTTTAAAAAGTTCTTTAGCTTTTGTAGAAGGTAGGCTTCAGCAAGCATCTGATTTTTCAAAAGTTGAAAGTGGAGAATTTGAGGCTGAGTTTGCCAAGTTCAATCTGCAAAATTTATTATTTGAAACATATGAATACTTTAAGTTAAAAGCTCAAAAAAATAATGCTGATTTAACACTAGTTATTCCAGATGAGTTTTGGCATTTTTATAAGTCTGATTCTTTTAGAATTAGTCAAATTTTAAATAGTTTATTGGTTAATGCAATAGAGTTTAGCCATTATGGAAATATTGATTTTATAGTAGAACAAACTCAAAGATTTGGTACAATGGTAGAACTAAAATTTATTATTAGGGACACAGGTAATGGTGTTCAGCTGGATAAATTTAGTAAATTGTTTCAACAAGTAAAGGTAAAATATGCTAATAGTATTAGCAATGGCGGAAATGAAATGGACAAGTCAAACTTTAATACAATAATAAAAATGGCTCGATATATGGGAGGGGATGTTAAGATTGAATCTAGTGGATATCAGTCGGGAATTCAGTTTACAGTTTCTTTGCCTTTAGAGATCACAAATGAATAAAATAAAAAGCTACGAAAAGTAGCTTTTTTATATTGATAAAGCTTTTAAAGTATAGTATGTTAGATTCTCAATTATAAGCATAATTAAATATAAGAAAATAATAAGAATGAAACAGAAACTAAATAGAAGAATATTTAAACCTCAAATAGAAATTAATAGTAGCTTAACATATAAAGAGCTAAAGCAAATGTTGGCAGCAGAGCAAAGAAAAGATAATCAAGATCTTATTAAAGATATTTTATTTAATAAGCTATTTGCACGTGTTGTATTTGCAGTGTGTATTGGTCTAAACTTAATTTTTATTATTTTAGGTGTTTTAAATTATTTAGAAATTTTAGGGTAGATTAGATTGATGGAAAATAAGTCAATATTAAAAGGTTGGTTGGTTGCTTTATTTTGTGTAACAGTTTTATGGGGTATAAATAACAATGTTTTAGGCTATGCTGCTAAAGTTTTAGAGGTAAACTACCTTGTTTATTGTTGCTGTGCATTTTTATCTGCATCTTTAATTTTATTGTATGTTGGTGGCTTAAAAGATGATTTAGCTAG
>DMEM01000174.1 GCA_003450915.1 Alphaproteobacteria bacterium | reverse complement strand
GCTATTAAATCTTCATTTATTTCGATACCTTCAACAGGCTCTGATACTTCAACAACTTCAACAACTTCTTCAGCTTCTGCATCATCGTCACCAGCTAAAACTTTAAGCGTTTTAGTTATTTCTTCTGTTTCAATATCTGCATCATCTTCTTGATTCTTTGTTGCATCTAACAATTCTTTTAATAAGTCATTTGTCGTAAGCAATGCATTCATAACATCAAGAGAAACTTTCACCGTGCCAGATCTAATTTCATCAAGTAAATTCTCACCTGCATGAGCAAGCTCTTGCATTCTAATTAAACCTAAAAATCCAGCGCCGCCTTTTAATGTGTGTAAAGACCTAAAGATCACATCTACAGTTTCTGAATCTGTTTCACCGTTTTGAGCTAATGATTCTAACGAAATAAGGTTTTGCTCTAACTCTTCAAGACCTTCTTCTGCTTCAGTCACAAACTCTTCTAAAATTTCTTGTAATTCTGATTGATCCATCATATCCATAACATCTACCTCTTATTATTTTATTAACGCATTAACTACAGTTGCAATTTGAGTTATAGACAACTCTTCATCACTTGCGTTTAAATCAACTACTGATTTTGGCATACCGTAAACTGTACATGTTTCCTCATCTTGAGTTATAACATATGCGCCTGATTCTTTTAATGTTTTAAATTCTTTTGCTCCATCAGATCCCATGCCTGTTAACATAACAGCAACACAGTTAGCACCAACTGCTTTATTTGCAGATTCTGCTAATACATTAACTGATGGTCTAAATGGGCTTTCTCCCTTATCACCACTTATTTTTGCATATAAAGTGTTTAATCTATTTTCAACTCTTAAATGTTTACCACCTGGTGCAATATATACACAACCTGGATTTAATTTTTCACCATCTTCAGCCTCTTTAACTGAAATATCGTAACTTCTATCCATTCTATCTGCTAAAGCATTTGTAAATCCTTCAGGCATATGTTGAGCAATAACAGTAGGAACTTTTAAGTTAGATTTCAAACCAGAAATAACTTCACTTAATGCTTTAGGGCCCCCAGTACTAGAACCAATAACTAAAAGTTTTGGCACTCCTTTATAAGAAGCTCGTTTTAAGTACCCTGACATTTTTGGCATTGCAACTTTATCAGTTGGTTTAGTAGATCTACTTGATGTTACAAATCTTGATGCTTTGCCTGATACTTTAGCTCTTGATGCTGCAGTAATTTTATCTTTTACAAATTCTGCTTTTTTGAAAATATTTTCTGCCGCATTATCTAATGCTTTGGGAATAAAATCTATTGCACCAAGCTCTAAAGCCTGTATAGTTTCTTTAGCACCTTGCTCTGTTAAACTTGAAACCATAACTACAGATGTAGGGCATTCTTTCATGATAACTTTTAATGCCTCTAATCCATTCATTTTAGGCATTTCAATATCTAAGGTTACCACATCTGGCTTTAGTGATTTTACTAATTCTACAGCCTCAAGGCCATTTTCAGCTTTGCCAACCACTTCCATATCAGAACTAGTTTTAATCATTCTTTCAAGAATGTTACGCATAAAAGCTGAGTCATCAACTATTAAAACCTTAATTTTTTCGTTCATAGAACTTCCTCTTTATATTATTGTTTTTATTATTTTTTATTTAAGAAGAAAACTATTATAAGGCAAGAGCCTTATAATAGTTGATTTAAGATATCATCAATATCGTCTTGTTCTAGACTATTACCCGGTAATTGAGGACCGTTAAGTAGATCTGCATCACTTTGCAGAGCTTTTTTCTTATCTTCATCAATTGACTTAGCATTTTCGTTATTTAGACCGAAAATAATAACCATTCTTAGAACTTGTCTTTCAACTTCTTTTAATGTTTCAACAATTTTTTGAATTCTTTGACCTGTTAAGTCTTGGAAAGTACATGCTTCATAAATTTGCATTGATGAAGTTTGAGCTTCCATTAATGAATCTTCAATTGATGCTACAACATCAGGATCTAATGGAGGTTCAATGCTAAGAAGTCTATCTCTAACTCTTTCATGAATTGCATTAATATCATCACATGAATCCATAATTTTTCTAGTTGCATCTTCTGTTGTTGTAACAATAGCAGCTAGCTGATCAGAAGCTTCTGGTAATTTTTCATTTGATAATGAATCTGGTTGAAAATCTTGCAACTCTTTTTTAGCATTATTAATAAATCTAGCTAATTCACCTAGCTCACCGTAAAGCTCAATATTTACTTCTTCAAAATTACCTTCAAATAAAGATTTAATTGCGTTAGTTAGTTCTCGAACTTGCTCAATTGGAACAAATTCTTCTTTTGTGCCTTCTAGCGCTTCAATTTTATTTTGTACTAATTCTTTATTAACCATAGTGTTAAACTCCTTAACTTTAAAATTCACCAACAACTTTAGTCAGTTTTTCTTTTAGTGTTGCAGCGTTAAAAGGCTTAACAACATAATTACTTACGCCAGCGTGAACCGCAGCAATAACATTTTCTTTTTTACCTTCTGCAGTAACCATAATAAATGGCAAGCTTTTATATCTTTCATCTGCTCTAAGTTCTTTTAGAAATTCTATTCCTGTCATATTCGGCATGTTCCAGTCTGAAACAACTAGATCAATTTTATCTGAGTGTACTTTTTCTAATGCTTCTTTACCGTCGCCAGCTTCAACAACATTAGAAAAACCCAACTGCTTAAGTAAGTTAATTACAATTCTTCTCATAGTGTGAAAATCATCAACTACAAGAATTCTCATATTTTTATCAACAGCCATATATTTTTTACTCCCGTAAATTTATTTATTATTATTACAAGAAGTTTGACAGTTTTTTTTGAAAAAATCAATAATTTTATTATTTAATCTGGGGCAGTAGTGTCTTTTCTGCAAGCATTCTAGATATTATACGTACTTTTTCTACCTTCATCTTCTCTAAAACCTTTGCAGATTTTTTAAAACTCATTCTTTTTAAAATGCCGTAAACCGTTATTTCATCTAAAACATTTAATCTCTCTGCAGCTAAAGCTGGTTTCATTTCTGAATATACAATGGCTAAATCGGCTAATCTCTTTTCTTCTTTTACAGAAACATCATTTAACAGTTTTTTTATAGATTTTTCTAATTTTTCTAACTTTTCAATCTTTTCTAATAGCTTAATTTCAGATAAATCGATTAATTTTTCCCTTACTATTAAAACCTGAGCCTTTCTTTCAAGCTCAATACGTCTAGATTCTAAACTTTGTAGTAACATAATTTCATTTTCTGTAAATTCTTTTTTAGTAACATCAAACTTTACATTTACAGGTGTTGGATACACTTTTTCGTTAACGATAATTTCTTCAATATTTTGAGCAAATACTGAAGTTGAAAATAAAACTGTTATTAAACTAAATAAAGCGAAACGCATTATAAAATCTCCCTTAATGCTTTTTCTATTAATTCTTGCTGTTGCATTGCTCTTTTATTATCAGATTTTAAGAAGTCTTCACCTGATTTTTCATTTTGTTCCTGTTGTTCTAACTGCTCTAAGCGAGCAAGAATAGGATCATTATCTAAAGAATCTTCTTTTGACTGTTCAAAAGCATTTGTTGTATAATTATTATTTACTGAGTAATTATTAACAGGGGCTACCTGTTGAGTAAACTCTTGATCTACCGATTGTTCAGCTTTTGATAAGCTTTGTAACACTTCTATTTTTTTATTTGCTCTAGCTAATACAAAGCTAAAGTCTTGCATTAATGCATCTGACTCTTCAATATGTTTTTTTAGTTCTGGTATAACATCTGTTGCCTGTGAATTAACAAGCATTAATGACTGACGCGCCTTTTCAATAAACTGAACAAACTCTTGTTGCGCTTTTACAAAGCCATCATAACTGTTTTTTAAATCTCTAATTCTTAAAATAACATAAACCTGCAAACCTGCAACTGCTATAAAAAATAGAATTAAAAATATATCTAAAATAATTTTTGCCATTAAAAATTAATCTTCCTCTAAGCTATTTATATCCGAGATAGTTCGTAATACTTTTACTGCTAATTTATTATCAACATTACCAACTTTACCAATCATCGTTGTAATGCCTTCAAGGTTAACTTTTACAGGCTGATTAGGCTTAACACTTAATTTTAATGTATCACCTATTTTCCATTTCAAAGCTTCATCCAACATAACTTTTACTGTATCTAGTTCAACTTTTGCAGAAATATCTGCATCATATAAGTTTTGAGCTAAGTGATTCTCCCAAATGTTATCTTGACCAAACTTCTCACCAGCAAATTTTTGTAATAATTGCTCTCTTATAGGCTCTAATGTAGCATACGGCATACAAAACTGCACCCTACCATCACGCCCTGCAAGAGAAATTCTAACATTAACTAAAATACATGCGTTACTTTCTTGAGTAACAAAGGCGAATCTAGGATTACTTTCCATACGCTCATATCTAAACTCTACTGGAGCTACTGGTTCAAAAGCGTTAATTAAGTCTGCTAACATCATATTTGTTAGTTCCTCAATCATAGATCTTTCAATTTTAGTAAATTCACGATCTTCAACTCTTGAATGTTTTGATTTTCTACCGCCAAGCAGAACTTCAACTAAACCAAAAACAAGTCTACTTTCATAAACCATTAAAATTGAACCGCCTAAACCTTCGGCATTTACAACGGAAATACCTGCAGGTAATGGAATTGAGTTTAAATACTCACCAAATCTTACAGATGTAACCTGTTCTATGGTAATATCAACATTATCAGCTGCAAATTGTCTTAAACTTGTAGACATTAATCGTTCAAATCTATCGAAAATAACACTTAGCATTGGTAATTTCTCATATGAAATTACACTACTGTTAACTAATTGCCTAATACCTGAGTTTTTTACTTTTTCGTATTCGTCATCGTCAATACCTAAAAGAGAATCAATTTCATCCTGATCTAAGATTCTTTCATCAATAACAGAAGATGATACTTCAACAGGCTCTGATTCAGAACCTTCGCTAGGCTCTTCAGCAGCCATAGCCTCCCATTCGGCCATCATCTCTTCTTCTGTTTTTTCAACTTCTTGATTTTCCGGAGCCATACTCATACTTCCTTATTATTATAAAGCTCTATTTTATAATATATTTTATATTTTTTGTAATAATTTTGTGTAATGTGTCATATTTTGACAGAGTATTTAGTTTATTTAAGAACGCCATTTACAAATTGTAAATAAGCGAATAAATAAATTAAATAATCAAACAAAATAACAATTCAAACTTGAACGATTTTTAATGATATCACAGTTTTATTTAAAAAGAAAT
>DMEM01000187.1 GCA_003450915.1 Alphaproteobacteria bacterium | reverse complement strand
AAGTGTAATTAGTGGTGCGGCATTATATAGCGCAATTCAAGATGCCAAGGTTACAGCAATGATTAGTGATATGAATGAAGTAGGCAAGGCTTATGATGCTTATTACTTAGATGTAGGTTCTGAATTAGCAATTGTTGATAGTGGAGTATATATTGATATTCAAAAAATAGTAGATGATAACTCATCTAATTGGAAAGGGCCTTATTCTTCTTTACCTAAGCATTCATCTATTTCTTATGGCTTAGATCATCCATTGTATCAAGCTGTTTATATAGGTGAAATGCTAAATGGTTCTTGGACTGATAATGGTGCAATTGCTACTTGGGCGACAACAACAAGATGCGATACTGGAACAGTAGGTGGAAGTTGCGATTTTTGGGTGGTGTTTCAAGATGTTCCAATGAGTATCTATGAAGCTTTAGATAAAAAAGTTGATGGGTCTGTTGATGGACAAAACGGTAATGTTAGATTAGTTTCTTGGTCTGGTATTGCATCTCATCATGTATATTTAAAATACAGACCAAAACAAAATTAAAAAAGAGGTAGTATTATGTTATTAAAAAAAGGTGCGATGTTCGGACTTGATGCTAGAATTGCCCTAGCAATATTTGGTGCATTAAGTGTAATTAGTGGTGCGGCGTTATATAGTGCTATACAACACAGTAGAGTAGTTGCAATTGTTACAACGATGAATGAGTTTGGTAAGGCTTATGAGCAATATGTATTAGATACGGGGCAAGGTCTGCCAGCTAATGCAGGGCATATAACAGATGTATCAGCACAAGAACTTGTAGATAATAGCGCAAATGCGACAGGTTGGAACGGCCCATATCTACCATATTCAAAAATAGGAAGCGTTAGTTTAGCAATTAATAGCAGTAGCGTTCAGTATGGGTACTTTCAGCGAGCAGGCATAGAAGCTTGGAATGCAACAAATGGTTCTAATATGTCTGTTCCTTGTGACGGAACAAGAGTTTGTTATACTTGGGTATCTTTTAGAATTGATGATGGTAAAAGTAATAAAACAATATTAAAAGCTTTAGATGATTATGTTGATAAAGCTGATGGCTTTAATGTTGGAAGACTTAGGTATACAGAAGATCCATTACCTGACCAAAATTATGTTAGATATTTGGTGGGTCCTAGTATTAGAAAAACACAAAGCTAAATTATATAAGAAAAAAGAAGGTTTTAAATTAACCTTCTTTTATTTTTACATGAATTTTACAATACCATTTGTATCAGATCCTATGATAATTTCTGTAGAGTAGAATACTTCTTTACTTCTTAGTAGTTTCTTTAAATCAATAGGGTGTGGGTATGGTTCAAAAACATCATCTGTTCTGCTTAGTGCTGTTAAAACATCTTGGCGTTTAATATCAAAAGTATGCGTACCATTACCAGAGTGGAAATAAGGGTTTGAAGAAACAAAAGCTGCTACTGGTAAGTGAGTAATACCCATTTCTAAAGCTGCGCGAACTCTATGGTTACCAGATTCAAGGCGAATTTTAGCAACACCTGGGTTTTCTTTTGGATTAGGAAGGTATACTACAACATATAAAGGTGTATCCATGCCATTTTTTAAAATACTTTGCCAAACTGTATCAGTAGTATACTGTTGATCATCACCATTACCCATATCTGTTGTTACTGTTGCATCTGGGTTTGAGATTTCCATTAAGTATTCAGTAGGGATTAAAAATAATCCTTTTTTTGATTCTTCTGCCCATGAATGACGATTTAATTTTTTTAAAGATATTGTAGTGTACATTTTAGATCTCTTTTGTTTATAAATTGTGTTATTGCTTATAAATACTATAATATTTTATATTTTTTAGCCAATAAAATGAAAATAATTCTTTAAAAATTTAAGATAGTTGTGTTATAATTACAACCATTGAAAAATCATAACAAAAGTATAGGATAAAAGAAAAATGAAATTTAAAATACTTTCATTACTGTCATTAGTACTGGTTGCATCATGCGATGCCAAATTAACACCAGCAGATCCAAATCCAACACCGCATGATATGGAAGAAGGCGCAGGTGTATTTAGTGAAGATGGAAACATTCTCTCTAGTTTTAAAGGAAAAAGTTTTGGAGGCGGTTCAGCAGCTGAATTAGCAGTAAACCAGTATTTATGGAGATCTTCTTTAGAAGCAATTTCATTTATGCCACTAACTCAAGCAGATAGCGCGGGTGGCGTGATTTTATCAGACTGGATGAATCAAGAAGGCACTTCAAACAAACAAGTTAAAATTAATATTTATATTTTAAGTAAAGCTTTAGAGCCAACAGCATTAAACGTAAAAGTATTTTCAAGAGAAAAATTAGCTGATGGATCATATACAGATCAAAAACTTGATAAGGCAACTTCAACAGCGTTAGAAGAGACAATTTTGTCTAACGCGAGAAGTTTGAAAATAAAAAGTTTAGCTAATTAAAATATATTAATAACTCTTTTTTACTTTGTCATCCTGAACTTGATTCAGGATTTCAGTGACAACACTTTATTATAGGAAACGGAAAATTATGAATAAAAGATATAATCCATTTGAAATAGAAGCAAAATGGCAAAAATCATGGGAAGAAAACAATAACTTCGCAACAACAAATGATGAAGGTAAAGAAAATTTCTATTGTTTAGAAATGTTCCCTTACCCATCAGGTAAATTACACACAGGTCACCTAAGAAACTACACAATTGGTGATGTTATCGCTAGATATAAAAAAGCAAACGGTTTTAATGTTCTACACCCAATGGGTTGGGATTCATTTGGTATGCCAGCAGAAAATGCGGCATTAAAAAATAATTCATCAGCTCGTAAATGGACTTTAGCAAACATTGAAGCTATGAAAGCTGACCTTAGAATTATGGGGCTATCATACGATTGGGATAGAGAATTAGCAACATGTAAAGATGACTACTACCGTCACCAACAAGCATTCTTTATCGATATGTATGAAAAAGGCTTAGTTTACAAAAAAGAAGCTATGGTTAACTGGGATCCTGTTGATATGACAGTTCTGGCTAACGAGCAAGTTATTGACGGTAAAGGTTGGAGATCTGATGCTCCAGTTGAACGTAAAATGATGAACCAATGGTTTATGAATATTACAAAATACGCTGATGAGCTAAATGATGATATTAAATTACTTGAAGACTGGCCTGAAAGAGTTAAGCACATGCAAACTAACTGGATTGGTAAATCTAAAGGTTTACAATTCAAGTTTAAAGTAAATGGTTCATCAGATGTTGAAGAGCTAGAAGTTTACACAACTCGTCCTGATACTTTAATGGGCGTGACATTTGCGTCAGTTGCTTCAGAGCACCCTATAGCAAAAGAAATTGCTAAAACAGATGCTAAGGCTGCAGACTTTATTAAAGAATGCCAAGAATTAGGTACATCTGCAGTTGATATTGAAACAGCTGAGAAAAAAGGCTATAAAACACCTTACACAATTGTTCACCCAATTACAGGTGAAGAATTCCCAATTTATATCGCTAACTTTGTTTTAATGGCTTACGGTACTGGTGCTGTTATGGCAGTTCCAGCTCATGATGAGCGTGATAACGATTTTGCTAAAAAATATGATATTGCTATTAAGCAAGTTATTGAAGGTGAAGATCCTTATGGCGCTGCAGGTAAATTAATTAACTCTGCTGAGTTTGATGGTTTAGAAGTTGCTGAGGCTAAAAAAGCTGTTATTGCTAAAATTGAAGGTATGGGCTTAGGTGAAGGCACAACAAACTACAAATTAAGAGACTGGGGTATTTCTCGTCAAAGATACTGGGGTACACCAATTCCATTTGTTGAATGTGAATCTTGCGGAACAGTTCCTGTAAAAAAAGAAGATTTACCTGTTAAATTACCTGATGAAATTGATATTACGGTAAAAGGTAATCCATTAGCGTCTGACGCTGAATTTGTTAACACTACATGTCCAAACTGTGGTGCTGCAGCTAAAAGAACTACAGATACTATGGATACATTCATGGATAGTTCATGGTACTTCTTACGTTATACTTGCCCACATTCAGAAAATGTTCTAGATTTAGAAGAAGTTAAAAAATGGATGCCTGTTGATACTTATATTGGTGGTATTGAGCATGCTATTTTACATTTACTATATTCAAGATTTATTACAAAAGCCTTAAGAGACTGTGGTTATACTCCAGCTGAATTAGTAGAACCATTTAAACGCTTAATTACTCAAGGTATGGTTATTGCTCCTTCATTCCAAGATTCAAAAGGTGATTATATTAACCCTGTTGATGTAGCAGAAGAAGATGGCAAACCAGTTCATAAAGAAACAGGTGAAGTTCTAAAAGTTAATAGAATGGAAAAAATGTCTAAGTCTAAGAATAATGGTGTTGATCCAGCAATTTTATTTGAACAATATGGTGCTGATGCTGTTAGAACAGCTATTATCTTCATTGCTCCTGTTGAAAAAGACTTAGAGTGGACAGAAAATGCTTTAGAAGGTTGTTGGAGATTTATGGGTAGATTCTGGAACTTAGTTCATTCTACTGAAATCGATTTATCAAACGAAAAAGTTTATGCAATCGATGAACTTGATACTAAAGAAGAAAAAGCGTTGAAGAGAATTATTCATAAAACAATCAAGCGTGTTACAGACGATTTAGATAAGTTCCAACTAAATACAATTGTTGCAGCTATCATGGAATTATCAAATGCATTAGCTAAAGTTAAAGTTACAGATTCAGATAAAATGCAAGCTCTATATGCTGAAGGTGTTAAAACTGCGGTTCAACTATTTAATCCTGTTGCTCCTCATATCACAGAAGAGCTATGGACAGATATGGGTAATACAACATCACTAACAGCAACTGACTGGCCACAAGCACAAGAAGCAGCTTTAGAAGATGATGAAATTACATTAGTTGTTCAAGTAAATGGTAAGTTAAAAGCTAAACTACAAGTTTCAGCATCAATTGCAAAAGATGAAGCTGAAAAAGTAGCACTTGAAGCAGTCGTTAAAGATACTGAAGGTAAAGAAATCAAAAAAGTTATTTATGTACCGGGTAGATTAGTTAACGTAGTAGCAGTTTAATGTAGTAAAAAAGGCAAGGGAGAACCCCTTGTCTTTTTTTTATCAAATTTTAAAATTAAATAGGGGAAAATAAATAATGAATGAAACAATGCAAACTTTTGGTTATTCAGATAATTTAATTTATGAATATAATAATTGGGTAGTTTTATTGCGCCCTGCGCAGGTAACTTTAGGTTCATTGGTTTTAATTGAAAAATCAGAAACTACTAACTTTGCAAATATATCTCAAGAGTCATTTAGTGAGTTAAAAGAAGTTATTACAGATATTGAAAATAATTTAAAAACTCACTTTAATGCAGAAAAGTTTAACTATCTTATGTTGATGATGGTTGATCCAAACGTGCATTATCACGTAATACCAAGATATAGCGAAAATAAAACTTTTAATAACGAAACTTTTAAAGATACTGGCTGGCCTAAACTACCAGAAATGCCATTTGCAAATGAAATTTTAGATGATTCATTCATAAAATTAAAAGAGTTGTTAAAGAATAATTGGAAATAAAAAAAATAAGATAGGGGAGTAATAAATGTCAGAAAATTCATTAGTTATATCACGATTTAAAAAGTTCATGAATGCGTGGTTAGATTCTTATATGGAAAGATTAGAAGAGCCAAGTATTTCGCTTGCGATGGTTAAAGATGGTAAGGTTATTTATAAAAAAGCTGTTGGTTATTCAAATCTTGAAGATAAGTCTAAAGCAAAAACTACAGATCTTTATCGCTTTGCATCACATTCTAAAAACTTTACAGCAGTTGCTATTATGCAGCTTGTTGAAAGAGATCTACTATCACTAGATGATAAGTTAAAAAAATTTATAGATGTTAATAAAGAAGATAAAACTTTTCAAAGCATTACAATTAGGCAGTTACTTTCACATCAGGCAGGTGTTTCAAGAGATAGTGAGAATAGTGGCTTTTGGTCTTATCAAAAAGAGTTTTTGTCTAAAGATGATTTAGTAGATTTAGCGAAAAATTCAAAAGCCGTAATTGAAAATAATACAAGATTTAAATATAGTAATATTGGCTATGGCTTTCTTGGACTTGTTATAGAAAAAGTTACAGGAGAAAATTATAATGATTATGTTAAAAGTAATATAATTGATAAAATTGGTTTAAAAAATACTGAAATGGATTATAATCCATCAAAAGAAAATTATGTTACAGGCTATACAGGTAAGTTACTAACGGGTAAATATGAACTATTATCTGCAGAAGTATTAACTCACGGGCTAAGCCCTGCTGCGGGGGTTTGTTCAACACCTGAAGAAATGGCAATGTTTTATCAAAATTTAGCAATGGGAAACAAAAATTTAGTTTCTGATAGTTTAAAAAAAGAGCTTTTTAGAGGTGTTTATGAAATCTCAGGAGGTACTGGTAAATATGGTCTTGGTTTTAAAGAAATAAAATTACACGGCTCAACATTAGTAGGGCATGGAGGATTATTTCCTGGTCAAATTAGTGCTAGTTATTTTGATCAAGAGTCTAATATTTCAGTTTCTGTAGTGGTTTCCGCTATAGATGGTGACCCGATGGGTCCTTTAGGTACATTATTAAGCACTTATAAGTTCTTTGAAAAACATAAAGATGAATTAGAAAAAACAAAATTTAAAGATAATCAATTTGAACTATATAGTCTATGGGCGTCAACCAGATTTATCATTGTTGGAGATAATGTTTATTTAACATCAGTTGCTTATTCAAACCCATTATCTGATGATAATTGTACAGAACTTACAATAAATGAAGATAATACTTGTAAAATAACTAAAGCTTCTGGTATGGGCAGTTATGGAGAAATGATAAACTTTAATTTTGATGAAGATAATAAGGTTAAATCAGCTCTTTACTCAGGTTCATTAATGTGCAAAAAAGAAGACTTTGAGTTGCCTAAATTTTAAATGAAAAAGGGGCCCACAGGCCCCTTGTTTCTATCGCTTACGTTTATAAGGAGGGCATTCGGGTAAAACCGAGTAGTCCTCCATTGTCAGGTAGCCATTTGCAATCATAAACTCTACCTCATATTGAAACATATATTGGTAGTTTTTATAACGACTCTCACGCTTAGCTGAAAGCTCCCAATCACTACCGGAAGAAACCTTACATAGTCCGTTGTAGAAGCTATTGCGAGGCTTTTCACCAGCGTTGATTAGACGCTCTTGCCTTGCTTTAAATCCTTTGATTTCACTTACATATAAGTCAATATATCTTTTATTTTTTTTAATAAAAATCCATTTTTTTGGATCTGTTATAAAGATACAGCTATTGGGAGAATTGAACTCCCAGTAACCATCGGCGATGGTCACCGATTTATCCATTTCCCATGGGTTGCTGTTATAGTCATCACGCCAGTCACCTGCAGGTTCTGTACAAGCTGCAAAAGAGTTGAATGAGATGAAAGAAAGGGTTAGGCAAATAAAAAACATAATTTTTTTCATTAGAGTATCCTCATTACTCCATGAAAGTGGAGTAAAAATAAAGAAAAGGGCTGCCCGCAGTTGCGGATTGTATATTAATATCTTATACATGTTTTCATAAAAAAATAGCTGACAAAAAAAGCCACCTATAAAAGGTGGCTTTTAAAGTACTGTAAAGATACAGTTTCTTCTTTGTTATTACAAGTAACTTTTCGTTATTTCTAGCTTTTCAGCTAGGGTTTCATCATCTGTGTTGCTTAGTAAGTAATCTAACACCTGATCTAGGTTATATGGAGTTTTATAATCTAGAAAGATGTTATTGAGTTTACCTGCAAAATCTTGGATTTCATTACGTGGTAGATTTCTTTGATGCAGAAGAAATGTTTCTTCAATTGCCTGTAAGGCACGTTTTGCATGAATAGGGGTAAAAACTGAATCAACAATATCAGGAGTTAATCCAATAATTGCAAAATCATGATGATAGTAGATATCTATATCACCTTTGCAATAGCCTGCTACACGCATTTTATTCCAGATAGTGCTTAAATCAGCATGTTTATGAATGCCTCGCTCATCATTAATAAAGGAATGTACATGTAATTTAAGTGATTCTAGGCTAGCCTGAGCTCTGAGCTTATCAATTTCTGCTTCATATTTAAATGTAGGGTCATTATAAATTTTATGTGCTTCATAGCAATGTTTTGTTGCAGCTTTTTCATCTAAATTGTTAGATGCCTCTATGTATTTGTGCAAATGATATTTACAGAGTAAAAGTGACCACTCATCATTGAGGTTACGGTTTAGGTCTATATCAATATCGGTACATTTTAGATCACCATCTTCCATATGATCTAGAATGTTTTTTATGGTGCTTAGGGAGTTATCAACAAAGTTAAGGATTTCAGATTTTTTAGACATAGTCTTTCCTCGAAACAGATAAGTAATTATTAATGTATAATTTAATGACTAAAACACCAATAGTCAATGATATTGTAAAATAAAGAATAATAAAAGCCTCCTGGGGATTGGAGGCTTTTAATCATATTTTATAAACATCGAAAAATATTTAGACTATCAAATGTTGCCAAGTTGGACTTAAGCAAACTTTCGACCATAGGGCGGTAATAATGTTCATCTGCCTGATAGTAGGCAACTTCATGTTCATTTTGACGGCATAGTTTTTTTAACTTTACGATCATAATTTCCATTTTTGCAGATGGAGTTGACCATTTTTTAAAAACCCATTGTTTTGGATCTTCAAGTGAATCGCAGTAAAAGCTATGTCCAAAATACCAAAAACCATCATTTTCAGTTTTACTATCTACCAGTTGTTGATTGCCTGTTTGATTGACAGTCGAACTGTCAATATCATTCTCACATGAAGAGTAAGTTTTAAAAGATATAAAAACAAAGATGATTACAAAAAATAAATTACTCATTTTTCTATCCTAAAAAAACGGGATTGGTAATTCTATCTTTTATAGTTATTAGTAAATATGGATATATCTGACTAAAGTAGTAGGAATAGCAAAAAGCCGCCAGTAAAAGGCGGCTTTTAAACGATATCTAGCATATAACACTCTCCTTTGCTTGGAAAATGCCTAGTTCATGCTTTTTAAAAATACCTGTAACTACTGTATTTTCATTTACATCATGAAAATAGCCAAGTTCAAGCAAAATTTGCTCAAAATGCTTTAATAGCATTACAGGCTGTCCGTTGAACAGTACTCGCTGACCAATAATGTTAATTTTGAGGTTAGGTTCATCAAAATGTTTAACGTAGATGGAAACGAGATTCCTAGAGGCTGTTCTTATCTGACACATAATGTGCTCCTTAAGAGAAAAATATCTCTTAGTATTAAAACGGTGATATAAAATA
>DMEM01000164.1 GCA_003450915.1 Alphaproteobacteria bacterium | reverse complement strand
TTTATATTTAACTAGAAATAATTATAGCAAAAATAGGGGTATTTTAATAGTGAAAAATAAAAAAACTAGAATGGTCTGTTATTTTTTACAACTCTATCTGTGAATTTTGAAGACTCTTCTTGTTTTTCTAAAACTGTAAATGAGTTAATCTGATTTTGCTGTCTAGTAGAAATCTTGTTAAAGCCAAGCTGTCGATCACTAGGTAAAAGCTTAAAATAGTCTAAAGCAAAAACGGTGAAAACTAGTATAAAAATTGCGGTTAAAACTTTCTTTAGCATTTATATGTCCTTTATTTCTGTCTATCTAAACAAAATTATATTGTAAAAAAAGAAAAAAATCAATAAAGTTCCTTGACTTTTTGAAAAAAATAGCTACAATCAGAATTGCATTGGTGAGATAATAACTTATAAAATAGAGACGAGAATTACATGTACGCAATCGTAAAATGCGGTGGTAAGCAGCTTAAAGTACAAGCAGGCGACATCGTTAAAGTAGAAAAATTAGACACTGAAGTAGAAGGCTCAGTAGAACTTACAGAAGTTCTAATGGTAGCTAACGAAGCAGATGTTACAGTTGGTACACCTTTAGTTAAAGGTGCTTCAGTATCTGCGACTGTTATTGATCAAATTAAAGATAACAAAGTTATCGTGTTCAAGAAAAACAGACGTCAAGGTTATAGAAGAAAATATGGACACCGTCAACAGCTGACTGTTCTAAAAATTAGTGAAATTAAAGTTTCATAATTAAATTTTAAAGGAGAAGACTTATGGCACATAAGAAAGCTGGTGGTTCATCTAGTAACGGTAGAGATTCTGAAGGTAGAAGACTAGGCGTTAAGAAATTTGGTAGCGAGAAAGTTATTTCAGGTAACATTATCGTTCGTCAAAGAGGTACTAAATTCCACCCAGGTGATAACGTGGGTATGGGTAAAGACCACACAATATATGCATTAACAGAAGGTTCAGTAAACTTTTCAAAAGGTTACAAAAACAGAACATTTGTAAATGTTATCTAATTGATAAAATTATAAAAAGAGGTTGCTTAGCAGCCTCTTTTTTGTTGTTATGGTCAGTCTTTTTATGTTATCTTATTACATAATAGATATAATAAAATATGGAGGGGCTGATATGATTATAAAAAAGGGCGCTATGTTTGGTCTTGATGCGAGAATCGCATTAGCAATATTCGGAGCTTTATCAGTGATCTCTGGTGCAGCATTATATTCGGCGATTCAAAAAGCAAAAACAACACAAGCAGTAACATCGGCAATAGAAGCTATTAAATCTTTTGAGGCTTATTATCTTGATACAGGAGAGGTTTTTAAAGAGAGTAAAAAAGGCTCAGGCCTTTTAAATGTTATTTCCTTAATAGAAAATCCTGGAGTAGCAGGTTGGAAAGGTCCGTATTTATCTTATGAAGTTTTTAAGCCAGATGATGGTGTAACATACCCTTCATTAAATTATCCTTTTGGAACTAATTGTAGTGATGGTGGAACCGGAAATATGCTAAGATTTAGAGGGGTAACAAACACAAATGGGTATGGAACTGATTATATTTTGGAATTAAACTGTCTTAATAAAGCTACAGCAGAAGGTGTAGCTAAAGAGTTAACCGGAAAGCCTCTTGCTGATTTATTAACTTCAAACTTTTTAAGTCCTTATGATTCAAATAATAAGGTAGGCTTTTCTCTTGTAAATATAACAACAAGCTATAGGCTATATAAAACAGTTATGACATTAAAATAATAGGAGAAAGAAGGATGCTTGTAAAAAAATTAACTAAAAAAGGTGCGATGTTAGGGCTTGAAGCTCGAGGGTTAAGAAAACAATCTGGGGGATTGTTTTTAATGAGGCTTCGTAGACTTACCTTTAGGTTAGTCGAAGGTCAGCAAGCGACGAGAGTACTAACTGCCAAAGGTGCAATGTTTGGTCTTGATGCTAGAATTGCTTTAGCAATATTTGGGGCATTGTCGGTAATAAGTGGTGCAGCGCTTTATAGTGCAATTCAAGAAGCTAAAACTGTTGCTTATTTAAATGAGTTACGTGAGATTGCAAAAGCAGAAGAACAATATTTTTTAGATGTGGGGTATCCATTATCTGAAGGTTCACCTGGTAACAGTTTAAGAAGTGCTGATGAATTAATAGTAAACAGTGAAAATAAAAAAGGCTGGAAGGGACCTTATTTGCCTTATGATATATTTGGTTTTGGTTTTGAAAATACCACCAGTAGTCATAGATTCTTTATTTCACAGCTTAGATCAAATGACTGGACAGGATCTACAGTTTCAGGAGATATAGATTGTGTGGTAAATGTTCCTTGTGGTGTTTGGGTCGCATCTATAGCTATATCTGATACCGATTTAATTAATGGCGTTGATACAAAGGTTGATGGAAGTGTAGATGCCATGAATGGTAACATAAGATATTTTCTAGGTGCTATATATTACTTTATCAGACCTAAAGTTTAATTATCTATATATATCAAAAAAACCTCCAAATCGGAGGTTTTTTATTATCTTTAAATTATCTTGTAGATTTTTGAGGTCTACCGTTGTTTCTTAAATGAGTTGCTTTTTTACCAGCATATGGGTTAATTGTATTACGTGGCTTAAATTCTAAAGGAATACCATCTAGCTCATAAACCTCTCTAATACCGTTTTCTAGGTAACGCATATAGCTTGAAGGGATCTCTTCAGGCATGTTAGCCCAAATAGCAAGTGTAGGTGGCTTAATATCAATTTGAGTAACGTATTTAATCTTAATCTCACGGTTTCTTCTTCTAGGAGGAGTGTGATATGAAATAAGTTGTTTAACAAGTACGTTTAGCTCACCAGTAGGGATTCTAGATTTACTTCTAAGGTATAAGTCAATAACCTGAGGCATAAGCTTGTGAACACCTCTAGCTGTTAGAGCTGAAAGAGTTAATATTGGGATTTCTTTAATCTGTGTGATTTTGTAATCTACAATCTCTCTTGCTTGTGCTCTAATTTCATCTTTATTGTCAATAATATCCCATTTGTTTAATACAATAACAAGAGGCTTACCATTTTCAATAGCACGAGATGCAATAACTCTGTCTTGTGTTTGAATACCAGTTTGAGAATCAATCATTAAACATACAACATCAGCAGCTCTAATAGAACGCATTGTTGAAGTTACAGACATTTCTTCAATCTCTGCAGCAACTTTTGCTTTTTTACGAACACCCGCTGTATCAACTAGTTCGATTCTTTGACCTTCATATTCCCATAAAGTAGCGATACTTTCACGAGTTAGACCAGCCTCATCACCTGTTAACATTCTTTGTTGAGTTGTTAGAGCATTAATAATAGTTGACTTACCAGCATTCGGACGACCAACAATAGTTAAACGAATAGGGAAGTTCTCAATCGGAGCTTTTTCATCACCAATTGATTCATTTTCAGCTTCTTCTAGCCATTTATCATCATCTACTTCTGTTTCTTCTTCAAGCTCTTCATTCATAGCTTCATAGTCAGTAGTATCGTTTAATACAACATTTTCTTCAAATAAAAGTTCAGCTTCTTTTAAAGCTTTTTTCATTTGGTTCTTATCTAGCTTACCACCTGTGAAAATAACTTCATTTTTCTTTTGTAGTAAATCTTGTTTTGTTTGGTCTTCTTCAGATTCTTCATTAAGTTCTAATGTAAAATCAAATAGAACTTTTTTAAGTTCTTTAATACCTCTGTTGTGCTCAACAGAAATCATTAGTGGTTCTCCAAAGCCTAATGCATAAGCTTCATACTTTACGCTTTCAGCAGAGTTTAAGTCGCATTTGTTAATGGCAACATAAACAGGGCGGTTACTTTTTTGTAAGATTGTAGCTAGTTGCTCATCTTCACCAACAATACCGTCACGGCCATCAATAATTAGAACAATAGCATCAGCTTCTTTAATAGCATATTTTGAAACTTCGTTCATTCTTTTAGCTAAATCATCGTCAGTAAAGTTTTCAATACCTGCTGTATCAATAAGTTGTAATAAAGTACCGTTGTTTTCTACTTCAGCGTAGTTACGGTCTCTTGTAATTCCTGGTGTATTTTCAACAATTGCTGCTTTTCTTTTTAAAAGCAGGTTAAATAAAGACGACTTGCCAACATTGGGGCGTCCGATAATTGCAATTTTTGCAGTTTTCATAAAATAATTTTTTCCTTAATTTTATATCTATTAAATATCTATAGTTTTATCTGTAAGAGATAATATTGGCTCTGTCTGTTAAAAAGTAAAGGGCACCATCAGCAACAATTGGATTTACTGAAATGCTTTCTTTAATGTTTACAGATGCAGATATGTCTCCGTTGTTTGGGTCAAAGCTAGCAATAAAGCCTTTATTTGATGCAACAACAATACGATTACCAGCTAAAAGAGGAGATGTAAAGATTGGATTTTCTTTATCTTCTTTATCTAATTTAGCATGCATAGTTTCATTTAGGTTAACAACCCATTTAACTTGACCTGTGTTTTTATAAATACAAGCAAGTAGACCATTTTCAGCTACGATAAAAATACTATTACCAGCAACCCATGGAGTTGTTACAGATGAAACATTCCTTGTCCAAATTTTTTGACCAGTTTTCAGTCTAAATGTTGAAAGTTTACCATTATAGTTAACAACGTGTAAGTAGTTGCCAACAATAACAGGGGATGCAACAACATCTAAAATATTTTCTGAAAGGTCAAATGTAGCAGTACTTGCTAGAGTATCAGACCAGATTTCTCCACCTGTTTTAACATCTAAAGCATAGATTTCACCACTTGAATACGTTACAACAACAATGTTTTGACCAATAGCAGGGCTTGAATCACCTAAAATAGTTAGTTTTTCATTCAAGCCTGTATGAGTCCAAATTAAGTTACCATTTGCAATATCAAAAACAGAAAGTTTATTATTTAAAGAATTAATAAATACTTGTCCGTCTTTTATTGTTGGAGCAGAACGAACTGGCTCATTTAGATTTTTATGCCAGTTGATTTTTTTGCTTACAAGGTTGATAGAATATAAATCGCCAGATCCTAAAACAGCAATTAAGCTTGTGCCATCAATTGCTAGAGCACCAGGAGTAATAACTTGGTCTGAATCAAGTTCAGATTCAAGTTCAAGATCCCACTTCTTTTTACCTGTTTTAGTATCTAAAGCGATAATTTCATGGTCTGTATTAATGTTGTATAACGTATTATTAAATATAATAGGGCTAGAGCTAAAGCTTTGGTAGCTTTTTAAAACTGAACCAACGCTTTTTTTCCAAGCTTTCTTAACAACTTTATCCATTTTTGGATGCAGAGGTGCGTGATCTGCAAATCCGCCTTCTTGTGTCCAATCTTGATAGTTAATTTGAGTTGGCAGAATTACCTTTAAATCAGCTAATGATAAATCAGCTTGTAGCATTGTTTGCTCAGGTTTAATTGTAATTCTTTCACCTTCAAGCTTAACTTTTTGTTTTTCTGCACATGCAGTAATAAATGTTAAGCTTAAAACTGTTAATAAAGCTTTTTGTAGCATTGTTTAGTCCTTATTTAATTTGAGCTAGTTTCATTTTTGCTCTTGCTTGAACATTTGCAGGTAGGTTAGAATTTGCGATTAGAGCATTATAGATAACTTTAGCAGCAACTTTATCACCTTTTTTAGTTAAAGCCATAGCTTTAATTTCTTGTAATAGTGCGTAAGTAAATGCTGTTTTCTTAACTTTAGCTTCATCAATAAACTTAATTGCTTTTTTTGCATCTATTGCTAAAAAGTGTTCTGCTAACATGTAAGTGCTAATGTGTCTTACAGCTTGAGTTTTTGCAGATGTAAGCTCTTTAAGTGTTTTTTCATACTCAGCTAATTTTGCTTCAGTTTTATATGTTTTAGCAAGCTCAAGTTTTAATGTTTCAACACCGGCTGTTGTTTCTAGTTCTTCTAAAGCCTTTTCAATAACTTGAATATAGTCATTTGATTGTGCTTTTTGCATAATTACTTTAAAAATAACAGTTGTATCATTTTTAGACTGTTTTTCAACAGAAGAATTATAAGCATTGAATCCTGCAACTCCTGCAAAAATAGCAACCAATGTAAGCATAAAAGCATATTTATATTTATGCCAAGCTTTTTCTAGATTTTCATAATGTAGTGTAGAATCAATTTCTTGTAGAATATTCATTTTATTTAGTTCCTTATAAGATTTATGATTTTTAGTTTAAACTCATGCAACAGTATATAGCAAAATAGATTTTTTTTCAATATATTATAATTTAGTTTGAAGAATA
>DMEM01000209.1 GCA_003450915.1 Alphaproteobacteria bacterium | reverse complement strand
TAAATTCATATACCTTTATTAATTATTATTCAATTTAACTATAAAAATATAATAGCAATATATGTCGGGTGGTGTTTAAGCTACCACCCCACTATAAGATATCGTCTAATAGATTAACAGCATTGTGTAATGTTTCTATATTTAAGAAAGCATAGTGTTTTTCTGTTGTAGCTACAGAGTTATGACCTAATAACTTAGATACCGTAAAAATATCAACACCTTTTAATAATAACTGAGTGCCAAATGTTCTTCTTAAATCATGAGGAGTACAGTTTTCAATACCAGCCTCTTTCATTATTCTAGTAAAAGACTTTCTAAACTCTCCTACTGGCTTAGATTCGTCTAAAGATGATTTAAAGACATAACCTGTTGAACCGCTATATGACTTAATGTGTTTTAGTATATTTATAGCTGAAGTGCTTAAAGGAACGGGTGGAGCTAACTTTGTTTTGCTATTTGAATCAGGTTTTCTCCATATTTTATTATTAAAATCAATATGCTCCCATCTAGCATTAACAGCCTCGGACCTTCTTGCCCCTGTTTTAATTAAAAACTTAATAAGATTAGCAACTGTATTATTTATATATTTATCTTGAGATAATACGTCATCAAGTGCGTCTAATTCTTTTTGATCTAAATATCTTGTTTTAGACCTTGTTTTACCCGCTTTCAATCCAACACATGGGTTTGTTTTTACACATTCCCACTCAGGTTCACTCCATAACATAGCCGTGTTATACATGTGGCTAATTAGTGCTTTACATTTATTTGCGGTCCCTTGTGTTGTTGTTCTGGTAATATAATAAAACTCACCATTAGCACTTATATAACTGTCTAAATCTTCTTGATTAATATAATTAGCTAAAATTATATCAACTGGTTCTTTTAATTCTTCAAAATTAATATCTAAAATATCTGTATCAACATAAAAATGCTTTAGTACTTTAATAAAATCTTCATTCTTAAAGCTTTTTAAACTTACACTATTAATAGTTTTTAATCTTGCGTATTTTGTTGTTTTATTAATTAGACTATCTAAAAATGATGATATATCTCTTATATTAATATCATCTACATACTTATTACCTAAAGCAGGCAATATATGGTTTTTAAGTCTTTCGCTATCAGATTTTATACTTAACTCTTTTTTATGATTCACAGACCAGGCCATATACTTAACAGCCATATCAAATAACTTAGGTCTTTTCAATTCTTCAACTTGATTAACGCCTTCATTGTCTTCATTAATATCAACCCCATCAGCAAAATTTAACCTTATTCTTTTAGCTTTATCCCAAGCTTTTGTTAACTTAACTTTAGGGTAGCGACCAACAGATCTTCTATTACCATCTTGAAGAACTACTATAAATGTTTTAGTTCCCTTTGATGTTGCTTTTAAACATAAAGAAGAATCCTCTTCATATTTATATAAACGATATCCTTTTTCAGGAAGCTCTAGATTTAATATGCTTTTTGCATTGAATGTATATTTATTCATTTTTTTTATTCACCATTTTGGTATAAGTATGTTAATATTATATTATAGATTATATGAATTATAGTTGAAAATATCAATAAAAAAGTACAAAAAAGTACAAATAATTTAATTTAAAAGTACAAATTAACGCGAAAAAACAACAAAAAAGAAGTTAAATTATTTTTTACTCAACTCTCTAAACTCTTTATTTTACAACACTTTTATTCATAAACCCCATAAATAAACAAAACCTACCCAACGCAATCATACTCCTTTTGTCCGTGGTTCGAGTCCGTGTACCGCCACCATAAAACAAATTAACACCCTTTTGGGTGTTTTTTTGGTTTTGGTATTGGCGTAGCGAGACGAGAACCAAGAAGCGGTTTGACAACGAAACGAAGTGTAGTGCAGAGATTGAAAAGCTTTAGCTTTGAAAAACCCTTAGGGCAAGGTAATTTATTACCGCAGTCAGTCCGTGTACCGCCACCATATCAAACCCTAGAGTTTATCTAGGGTTTTTATTTACTCTAATTCATCCCCTACCAATCAAATAAGTCCAGAACTGAAAAAAAGTACAAATTATTTTTCAAAAAGCAAAAAAGAGCCATTCTTTAGACTCTTTTATTTATTAATATAACATAAAGTTATTATTTCATATTCTTACTATCTCATTTTAAAAATTCATCTCCATAAGTTATTACATGTACTATAGTTTCATAAGTCCCATCTTTTTTATATTGGGATAGTTGGGCAGCCTTTAATCCATCAGATGCAAATGAGACATACAACCCGTGATTTTTAATAAAAAATTCTTTTGATACATACCACTTTCCATACGCTCTTTTAGGCTTTGATTGAAAACTTTGAGTACAATGAAGAAAATCTCTATAATCATCTCTACTTTTACCAAGACATATCATTTGAGGTTTTTTATTTATTTGCTTCTTGTTTCCAAATGATTTAAGTTTCGATTCATATCTAAAATAATCATAATTTTCACTAACATATGCAGAATAGAAACCAATAACATCACTTGGTTTTTCCGGAGTTCCAAAGTCAATATATACACTATTACTCACTAAGTGATTATATTCTTTACCATCTTCATCTTCTAGCTCTACTGTTCTATACGCACAACTTGTACACATCAGAGCAGCTATTGGTAATAAATATTTATATTTCATATTTCTAAACTCCTATTTTTTACAAAGCATATTTGTCAAGCTTGATTTTGATACATTCTTTATTTCTTCATAATTTGGTAAATATTGCATATATTCAGAAAGGTTATCATAGCTAACAAGTACAGAATTTGAATCAGAACCTACAAAAAAAGATTTGGTAAGCCTTACATATATATTTCCCTTATTGATATAAAAAATATTATAAATACGCCAGACTCCATTCATCATCATTAAAGTGTTATGCTCTAAACCTCTCACACAATCTACGAGCTTATCAATATTTTTTGAATCCCCTAAACATGCAAAGTTTACACCATTGTAATATCTATCACTGATATTAATAGGTGGTATTTTTTTTAAATTGACATCTATATTTTTTACAGTTCCATAGGTTTTTACACCTATATTATCAACATCAAATGATATTTTTTTATTAAGTATTTTAGGGCATAGGTCCACAATAACATCATCTGAATAATAATCTACAGAATGAGCATTATAACTAATAAATGTAAATATAATAAAAAGGACGGGTAAACTATTAGATTTTAATATTGATATCATATTATTTATTTTTAACTTGTT
>DMEM01000152.1 GCA_003450915.1 Alphaproteobacteria bacterium | reverse complement strand
AAACTCTAATGTTATATAATAAGAAATTATTGCTAGCTGGTCTTTCTACCTCAGCATAAAAAGTTATCATTGTGATAAGTTTTTCTGAATTAAGTTCTCCAATCGAGAAAATATTATCATTAATAAATTTATAAATTGACATGTTTTTTAGAAAATTATCATATGTGTTAAAGCCAGGGCCTATAAGCATATTGTTAAATGCTTGATCGGCAATTTGTAAAGCAATATCTTTTAATGCTTCAATAGATTCTGGAGTTGTGCAAGATTGTTTTAGAGCTAGTAGTTGTTCTTGTGTTACTTCTACATTAAGTTTCATATAACACCTCGTTATTCTATAAAAAGAAAAGGTTCTTGCTTTCTACTATAGTTATTTAAGACCTAATATTCAACGATAAATAAAAAATAAAAAAGGTAGCCCAAGTTTGGAAAGGCTACCTTTTACCTAGCAGTATAAATATGGAGATGTTCAGCAAATGATCAATGTCTGATACTGCTAGAATTCTATGAGAAAACATAATACATACTTTTTTAATCATTACATAAAGTATCTATAAATTTATTTTTAAATCTTTGGTCTTTGTTTTATAAATATATCCAAGGATTATGTTTTCTCAAAACTTTTCAGCAGTTCTAGATTAATCTAGTTGAAGCTTGCTTAGCAACATTAACTTTAATTTTAGCCATTGCAGCTTCTTCAATTTGTCTGATTCTTTCTTTTGAAACATCATATCTAATACCTAATGATTCTAGAGTTTCTGTTGTTTCAGAAAGATGACGAGCTTTAATAATATCTTGCTCTCTAGGTTTTAGAGTTTCTAAAGCATTGCTTAACATTTTGTGCTTTTCAGTATACTGTTGCTTATTAGAGTAGATTTCTTCTTGGTTAGCAGTATCATCTACAATAAAATCTTGCATTTCAGTGTCTGAATCTTCACCCATTGTTACGTTTAAGCTTTGAATACCTTTTGAAAGTCTCATATTCATTTCCATAACTTCAGATTCTTTAACACCTAAAGTTTGAGCAATATTTGTAACAGCTTCTGGAGAAATTGATTCTTCCATTTCATGCATTCTAGATTTCATTTTCTTTAAATTAAAGAAAAGTTTTTTCTGAGCTGCTGTTGTACCAAGTTTAACCATTGAGAATGATTGTAGTACATACTCTTGAATACTCGCTCTAATCCACCAGCTGGCATATGTAGATAGTCTATATCCTGTTTCTGGATCAAACTTTTTAATCGCATTTAATAGACCAATATTACCTTCTTGGATTAATTCTGCTAAAGGTAACCCGTAACCACTATAAGAGTGAGCGATTTTTACTACAAGCTTAAGGTGGGCTTGTGTTAATCCTCTTTCAGCTCTTTTACTTTTTGACACAACGTATTCTTTTGCTAATTCTTGTTCTTTTTCAAAAGAAAGTGGTTGGCAGTGTTTAATTTTACCCATATAGTGAGATATAGAGTTATAATTGTTTTCTTGAATCGCCATCGTAACTTCTCCTGACTTTATAATTTAAGTAACATTTGCTTGACACTGTTCTATATTTACGGTCGAAAATTTTTTCTGACAGACTACTGACATTCTTAATATATACAAAAAAAATAACAAAAATCATTTGAATATATAACTAATTTTTGATAGTGTATATAAAACTGTAAAATTTATTAAAAATCAGTAATCTAAAAAAGCTGAAAGTAACTAATTATAAAAAGATAATCAGCATATAATTTTAATTAAAAGGGAATACAAAAAATGAATTTAAAATTAAAACTATTGGTTTTAGTTTCATTGTTTACAATCAATAAAAGTGCTATGGCACATGTAGAAGATTATGATTATAAAATCAAAGATTCGTATGTTTCTACTATTTTTGGCACAAGTAAAGAAAATAAAGCAGTAATTAAATCAGCACCCTTTAGGGCAGAGGCTTTAAGTTTAGAAAAATCACAAATAGTGCCAGAAAACTTTTGGTTTAACAAAGATTTACACTATTCTAAAGCTATTCAAAATGATAGTGCTCCTTTAGCATTTTTAATTGCAGGTACTGGTGGTAATCACAGAACTCCAAAAATAAAGTTAATGGCTAATATTTTATATAACTTAGGTTATAGCGTTGTAACATTGCCATCTCCATCACATTCTAATTTCATTGTGTCGGCATCTTCAAATTCATCGGTTGGTGGTATTGAACAAGATATGCAAGATTTAAAAAATGTTATTTTAGAAATCACAAAGCAATTAGTTAAAGAAGATGATGCTAAAATTACGAATTATGTAGTAGGTGGTTATAGCTTGGGAGCAGCTCATTCGGCATTTTTATCATATTATGCAGATCAAGATAAAAACTACCCAATTAAATTCTCAAAAGTTTTAATGGTTAACCCTCCATACGATATTTTAGAGTCTGCTATTAAAATTGATAAAATGTTTATTGAAAATGTTGGAGATAAGGAAGAAGACTTTATTAAGTTTTATAATGGTGTTTACTCTACTGTTGCAGAAACTTACAATGAACTTGGTGGTATTAAGGTTGGGCCTGAATTTTTACTAGAAATTTATAAAAGAAGGCACATTAAAGAAGATGATGTAAAAGCTGCTATTG
>DMEM01000047.1:4763-8708 GCA_003450915.1 Alphaproteobacteria bacterium | reverse complement strand
TATTATTCTGCTTGTCATGGATTGTTTTGTTCTCTCTTTTAGTTTTTTATCTAAAAGATGAAGTTGAGGAGTTTATTGTTAAAACATGGAATCAATTTAACGAAGCTAAGTAAACCTTAGTGAATGAAAGTACGCCCTATATTGGGCGTCTTTTTTTTATTGCTTTAATATTATATTTTTATTTGTTACAATAAGTTAAGTATGGAGGAATTAAAAATGTTTTATACAATATATCAATCAAAGTTTTGTCCAATTATTCTGGTTGGTGATGAAAAAGGCCTAAAACATCTTCATTTAGATACTAAACAAGGCAAAAGAGAGTTTTTTATTGATAGCTCGTGGATAAAAAAAGACGAGTTCTTTATTGATGTAGTATTTCAATTAGAAGAATACTTTGCAGGCTCTAGAACAGCATTTGATGTAAAGCTTAATCAAGACGGTACAGATTATCAAAAAAAAGTTTGGAGTGCCTTACAGCAAATTCCATACGGAGAGTTACATAGCTATAAAGATGTTGCTATAGCAATAGGTAATGATAAGGCAAGTAGAGCAGTAGGGATGGCAAACTCAAAAAACCCAATTCCATTAATAGTGCCATGTCATAGAGTAGTAGGAGCTGATAAAAAACTTACTGGCTTTGCTCATGGTTTAGAAATTAAAGCTAAGTTGATTGAGCTTGAAGGAATTAAAATTTAACTTAAACTATAATAAAAATAAAAAGGAATAAAGAAATGTTAAAAAAAATTATGCTGTCAATGTTCTTAACAGGGTTGGTGTTATATGCATTTATTGTAGGAGTGTTTTACATTTACCAAGACCACGTAATATTTTACCCTCAAAATCCAAAGTATGTAGATGAATCTGTATTTGCTAAAGATATTGGCTTTGATGTAATGGAGTATAAAACAAATGATGGCTTATCTTTAAAATCTTTAATTAAAGCACCTCAAGGCTCTAATAAACCAATTATAATGTTTTTTAATGGCAACGCTGCAAAACCAGTTTTAGCTTATGATCGTTTAAAGCCTCTTATTGATAAAGGGTATGGCGCATATATTAATGTCTATAGATCATATGGTACAAACCCCGGTAAGCCATCAGAGAAAGCATTCTTTGCAGACGGACAGACTGCTTATGATTATATAAAATCGAAATACCCCAATAATGATATTATTATTTATGGATATTCAATAGGAACTGGTACTGCAACTTACTTGGCTTCAAAAAATGAACATAAAGCTTTAATCTTAGAAGGTAGCTTTAGCTCAATGGAAGATCTTGTTGCTAAGTTATACCCAATTATTCCATCTAAGTTAATTTTAAATCATAGGTTCTTATCAAGTACATACTTAAAAGATGTAAAATCAGAGGTTTTAATGCTTCATGGTTCTAAAGACTTGCTAGTAAGTGAGTCATTGGCTAAAAAGCTTCATTTGGCTAACTCTGATGCAAAATTTATATCATACAAGAATGGTAATCACTTTAATTTACATTCTCAAGGAGCAACTCAAGATATTTTAAAATGGCTAGAAGATTTAAAAATTTAAGGTCTAATTATTATAAAACCACCTTCGGGTGGTTTTTTCTTGTTCTAGTTGTTTATATAAGTAACTTGTAAAAGGAGGATGAGCCAGTGGAAAAAGAACGAAAAATAGAGTTGAAGAAAATATTAAAAGTATTTGTTATTGTATATTTGCTAGGTTATATTCTGATGCTTGTTTATTTTTATCAAAATCAAAGAGCTATTATCTTTAAACCTGAAGCAAGAACAGTAGAAGAAATAAATGACTTTGCCAAAGAAAGTGGTTATTTTCTAATGACAAATGTTACCGAAGATGCTCTAGAGTTAACTTATCTGCTAAAAGAACCAAAAAAAAATAAGCCAATTATAATATTTTTTAATGGTAATGCTGCTAAAATAGAAAGAGCTCATGAAACTCTAGAACCATTTTTTAAACAGGGGTACGGTGCAGTAATTAATATTTATAGAGGTTATGGTGCAAACCCTGGTTCTCCAACAGAAAAAGACTTTTTTAGTGATTCTCAAAATCTTTATGATTTAGTCAATTACAGTTATCCAAGTAATAAAATTATTTTATGGGGGTATTCTTTAGGCTCTGCGGTGGCAATTCATCTAGCAGCTAATAATGAAGCTAGGGCATTAGTGATTGAGTCTGGGTTATCATCAGTTCTTGATATTGCAAAATCAAGATATCCATTTTTACCAATAGGCTGGCTATTAGAAGATAAGTTCTTATCAATAAATTATATAAAAGGCGTGAGTGAACCTGCCTTGATGATTCATGGTAAAAAAGATAAAGTAGTTGATTTGAAGAGTGCTGAAAAATTATCTAAAAATAAGAATATAAAGCTTTTAATTTATGAAAATGGTGATCATAGTAATCTAAAAGAGTTAGATGCTTATAAAGATGTTTTAAAGTGGCTTAAAAAATTATAGACTTGAAACTATTAGATTTGTACTTATAATAGTTTTAACCAATTTTTATATACTGTTTTTTGTTGTACAGTAATCTTTGCTTATTATTGATAAGGAGATAGCAATGTTAAATAATATTGTTAGTTTTGTGTACAAATATCTTAAAACGATCTATTTTTCTGTGGTGTTAGTAATAGGATTGTTATTTGTAATAGCGTTAGAGTCAACACCATCAGATGTGTCCTTTAGTAGTGTAATTTATGTTTTTTTAACATTGGTTATTGTTATAGGGTTTCTGGTTGTAGGGAGTTCAACTGAAGAAGTAGGGAATATAGCTATATGGTTCTCTTGTATATTGGTTGGCTTTATGGTGGTGTCTACCATTGTTTTTTCTCATCCATTTTATAATCAGGATCAGTTAGAAGATTTAGAAACTGTCAAAGAGCACTATTTAGCAGACGTTGAAGAGATAAATAGCTGGGGGCTAATTGATGAAATACAGCCTTTAACCGAAGAGTTAAAAGTTATAGATGCAAGTAGAGAAATTATTCAAGAGAAAGTTACTTGTTTTGTTTCTTGCATTGCTTCTATGTCGAATCATGTTGATTATGTAGAGCCTGCGTTAGATGTTTCAAACGATGCTATAAGCACGTTAAAGTCTCAGCTATCATCTGCGCATGAGGAGGGGTTGGCTAATCTTTCAAAAAATTACGGGAGTATCTCAACTCTTATGAAGCCTGCAGTACAAGAAAAGCAAAATAGTTATATCTTAGCTACAAACTACAAAGCAAATAGTGTAGCTTACTATATTTCTACTATGTTGTTTTTGTTTTTCTTGGGGGTTTATGCAGTGCTACTCTTGGTTATCGAGGATAAAATTACCTTGTCCCTTAGGGGTAACTAAGTAAACTTAGTTATCTGCCTTAGCAAATAAATTTGCACGACTCAATCCCATTCGGCAGTCTGCCTTATGAATTCTAATCCATAATCTACCACAAAAAAATAAACACCCCATCTATGGGGTGTTTTTTAGGTTAGTTATTGGATTGATCTGCGCGATGCTTGATCGTGTCGCTGCGTTACACTACGCTCGATGCAAACCCATGAGGTGCCTCATGACTAATAAAACCAAAATACTCCATTCATGTAATAAAAAAAACACCCAAATGGGTGCAATTTTATTAATGGCGGAGACTATGGGATTCGAACCCATGAGGCAGGGGTTTCCCACCTACTCCCTTAGCAGGGGAGCGCCTTCAGCCACTCAGCCAAGTCTCCATCTTTTAAAAGATTACTTAAATATGCCCTTTTTTAGAGGGTTTGTCAATAGTTTTTTTTATAATTATGCTAACTTTATGAATAATAAAAAGTTTTTTAAAAAAATGAAAAAAAGTTTAAAAAAAAGTTGACTTCAAAAAAATTATATGTATAATACAAATCATAAGGTTGAACAACGAAAGTTAAGAAGCCTTAAGGCAGAAGCCGATTTAGCTCAGCTGGTAGAGCAA
>DMEM01000047.1:3800-4707 GCA_003450915.1 Alphaproteobacteria bacterium | reverse complement strand
GAGCAACTGATTTGTAATCAGTAGGTCGTTGGTTCGACTCCGACAATCGGCACCATTAAAAACCCTTAGATATTTTAATCTAAGGGTTTCTTTTTTATTATTAAATATTTATAAAAACTCCTACATTATTATTATGCAGGAGTTTTATGGTTTATTTAGAGCTTTCTAAAAGTCTTTCAAAGTATTTAGAAGCTTCTAATCTTGCTTTGTAAACTTCTTCTTTTGTTAGCTCTCTTTTAAGCCTGTCTAGGTTTCTCTTGGCCTTTTCTTCTTTATCTAAAATGCTAAGGTTATAAAAATCAATTTGGTAGTAAATATCAAACATTCTACCTCGTATATAATCAAAATAGTAGATTGCATAAGCTTTGACCTTATTCTCTTTTGTTCCTTTGCCATATTCATACATTTTAGCAAGTTTCTTTAAGAAGTGAGGGTCTTTATCTGCTAGTTTTTTATACCATCTGAATGATTCTGCGTAATTCTGCTGAGTAATTTTACCTCTTTCATATATTGTTGCTAAAGAAATCTGAGCTAAAGAATTACCTTTTTCTGCGGCTTTTCTATACCATTCGATTGCTTCTTCATACTTTTCTTGCTCAAATCTGTAAATATAGGCTAATTTTAACTGGGCTTCAGTATACCCTAATTCTGCAGATTTTTTATAAACTTTCAGAGCTTCTTCTAGCTCCCCATTTCTCTGATGTATAGTGCCTAGCTCGTATAGTGCTTTAGGATTGTTATTTTCAGCAAAATAAGCAAGCAAAGTATAGGCAACGTCATTATCGTAAGTTTTTATACCTAGGTATAATTCATACTGTTTGTCGTATTCTTTATGATAGTAAGCAAATGTGCTTGCTGATAGTGTAATTATTAGAGAAAGAGTGGCAATTAATATTTTTTTCATTGT
>DMEM01000047.1:0-3737 GCA_003450915.1 Alphaproteobacteria bacterium | reverse complement strand
ATGCAATTATTTATTGGAATGTATTTTTTATTTTAAGGAGAGAAAAATATTTTAACTTCTAATATTCCTATTGTCTAATAGGCTTTTTATTAATGTGGATAATGCTTTTAGGGATGTTTGTTTATGTTTTGTATATCTAAATATATAGCCATTTTTGATATTTGTTATGATAAATTACGATTGTGTATAGAAACAGCGGTTTCCCCCTTTATTTATCTTGTTTTTGTTGATGTTTTTATGAGATACTTAAGCAATCAATAATAAAGTACTAAAAATAAAAATAAGGAGGTATGATTAGCAAGATGGAAAATCTTACAATTAAGCAACGTCTAGTAACTTTAATAGCCGGTGTTATGACTGGTTTATTTGCTCTATTTTTTGTAGGCATGTGGTCTTTAGATCAAATGTCTGGTATAGCCGATGAAATAAAAGAAGATGTAAACCTTGTGAGGGGTACTCAAGTTGAATTTCAGCGTCAGGTACAAGAATGGAAAAATATTTTAGTTAGAGGTAACAAACAAAAAGATTATAAAAAGTATGTAAAAGCATTTGATGAGAGACAAAAAACTATAGAGTCAATGTTAGATCATATGGTATCTTCATTTAGTGGTGATTATCATTACTCAAAAACAGTTTCAGATATTAGAGATCTTAAATCAAAGCATGCTACTTTATACAGACAATATCAAGTTGCTTTGAAAAATTATGATCCTAGTAACTTAGAGTCTGCAAGGCTTATAGATGCATCTGTTAGAGGCAAAGACAGACCTGTATCTAAAGGTTTTGATTTAATTGTTGAAGATATTGAAGAGTTAAGTAAAGATCTAAAAGATGAAAACCTACAAACAGATATTACTGTAATGTTAATTGTTTCATTATTAGTTTTAGTATCTGTAGTATCAGTATCTTTCTTAACAATGGTTTATATGAAAGGCTATAATGCTACAATTGAAGAGCATGCTGAGCTAATTAAATCAGGCGATTTTACTGAAAGAGTTGATTCAACAAGAGGTGGTGATTACACTATTTTAGCAGGTGCTTTTAATGGCTTGTATCATACGGTTGGCAGCTTAATTTCAAGTGCTCAAGTTACCTTAGAAAAAGTAACAGCTAATGTTGATGTTACAGATGTTAATATGCAGTCTATTGAAAATATGTTAGAAGAGCAACAAATAGCGATTAATCAAATTTCTCAAGCTTTAAATGACTTAGTTTCAAATATTGAAAATGTAAATGTTAGTGCTTCAAATACTCGTCAAGAATCAGAGCATATGTCTCAATCTGCTGTAAAAGTAGGAGAGTCAATGGAAGGTCTGCTTGCTATTGCAAATGATATGTCTAATAAATTAATGGTAATTGATGATATTTCAGATCAAATTAACTTATTAGCACTTAATGCTTCAATTGAGGCTGCTAGAGCAGGTGATGCAGGGCGTGGATTTGCGGTTGTTGCAGATGAAATTAGAAAATTAGCAACTAAAACAAATACAGCGACATATGATATTAAGCAGCAAATGACAGATTTGTCAAAAAGCACTAAATATGCTCAGGGTTCTGTAGAAGATATTACAAGCTCAATTGCTTCAGTATCAGAAAAATCAGCAGAAGTTTCTGGTGCGGTAGATCATCAGTCATCAGCAGTAGCAGAGGTTTCAGCAACCGTTGAAGAATTTTCAGGACATATGGAGAGTACATCTCAAACTATTAAGCAAACTGTAGAAGCAATGAATGAAGTTTCAACAGCGACACAAGATTTATCAAATCAAATGTCTGTGTTTAAAACAAGTTAATTTTGTAAATATTAAGTTAAAAAAGCAGTCGGATAATAGACTGCTTTTTTTGTTGATGTAAATCAGTTATTTAATGATATACTATTAAAAAAAATATGGTAATGTGCGTTTTATGCTGGATATTTATGTTGCATTGCACTATATTAGTACTTATGAAGATTAACATAAAGGTATAGATGTTAACATTAGTAAGGATTATTTATGGGGTATTACATGTTTAATTATTATTTAAAATACTGGTTAGATCTGTGGTTAGCAGATGAGACTAAGGCTCATTTAAGCAATAAATGGGACGATAAGGGGCATCCTAGTATAGTACCTGTTGACAAGTTTTATAAAAATCCATACTTAAAAAAATAAGAAGAAAGAAAAAACATTATGGTAGAAATGTTCTTAGAAATGCCAAGCTGGCTACAAATATTTTTAGCTGTAGCAATGATGATTGGCTTATTAGTAATGTGGCGTTTTAGAAGTTTTGTTGCTGTTATCGCAGCCGGAGCTATCGCAATATTCCTAAAGTTAAAAGTAAGTAAAAAAGATAGCAAATAATGCTATCTCTTTTTTTATCTATCTGAATCTTTTTTATTGTTATACATTTTTTCATCTGCGATTTTTAATAAATCGATAGGGCGTTCAGCATCTTGTGGATAGTTAGCGAATCCAGCTGAAGCTGAAATATTAATTTCAGAGCCTTTGTAATAGTAAACTTTAGCGATTTCATCTTGAATTAGTTTAACCATTTCTTCAGAGTTTTCTACATTTGCATTTCTTACCAGTAGACAAAACTCATCTCCACCCATTCTAGTTAGTACAGAGCTTTTAAATAGATTTTCTAAACGTCTAGCAACGGTTATTAAGATAAAATCTCCAGCATCATGTCCATGAGTGTCATTTACAGGTTTAAACTTATTTAGGTCAATGAAAAATAGACTTGCTTCAGATTTTGTATCGATATGTTTTAAGCTAGTGATAAATTCAAGACGATTGCATAGGCCTGTTAAATGATCTGCCATAGCAACATTTTTATTAAAATTATCTTGAATAGTTTTAAACTCTGTTTTTAAAATAGAAAAGTTTTTCTGTGTTAGAATTTCTTCGATTTTTTTCAATCCAATGCCTAAAGTATCAGCAGTTTTTTGCCTGTCATGATTGGCAAAAACTTCAGTTGCTCTAACTGTTTTTAATGTAGCTTTTTTGTCTTTTTCATCTGTTAACTCTTGTCCTAAGACCTTTAAAATAACAACTAAAATTCCACCAGAGATAATTAAGATATTAGCAAGTAGTAGTGGTGGAGTAATAGTCACAGAAGAATCAATAATGCCAAAGAAACTAGCACAGCTTTCAAAAGCTAATGTAATTAATGGAACTAGTGTAATTAAACACATAAATAATTCAGATTTAATAGATTGAACAGATTTAAACTCTAAATAACGTAGTGCTGTAAATCCAATAAGTCCATATCCTCCAGCAAGGAAAAATAAAGTAGGGTTTGTATAGTCATTAAAAGTTGGGAAGATTCTTGTTTCTATATTCATATTGGTGGTAATTGTAGTTCCTGCTAACATGAATATTAATGCAATTAGTGCAGAAACACCCAAGATAAAGCCTAAAATACCAAAGTCGTCTAAGTAGTTTTTTGTTTTATAGCCCGTTTTATTTAATTCAATGGAAAAGAAGTAAGCACTTTTTGCAATAGAAGATAAAACCCCTAATCCTAAAACATAATATAAGCTATTTTCAATTTGAGAATAAACTAAAATTAAACCTAAAATAATTAAAGGGAGTCCCCAGATACCTTTTTCTAAAGTATTTCTTTTTAAAACAACTAAGGCAAAGACTAATGAAATTATAATGTTTAATCTAGAAACTAAAATCATTTCAGTTGCTGATATGTATTTTAAAAGTTCAATACTTAAAATAAAGATTAAAACAAATGAAATAGAGTAA
>DMEM01000002.1 GCA_003450915.1 Alphaproteobacteria bacterium | reverse complement strand
TGCACATAACGAAAAAATAAGTCAAATAATCAAACAAAACTATCATTAAATTAGTTTTTAGATACGAAGAAGTCCCTAACTGTCGCAAATGTTACAGTAAACACTCTCATTAGCATGTTGAATATAAATAACACTGCCATCCATAATAATAGAACGCCTTTCCATGTCCATACAAAAATATTTTTAAATAAATCCATTGCTAAATCAAATTGCTTACCTGGATCTTTCATTAATTGGAAAGTCCAAATAATAGCCATAACGCACATAAATACTAAAATATATGTAAAGAACTGTTCCCCTAATAAATATATTTTTGCAATAATTTCAGTCATTTTTTTCTACCTTTTCTACCCGTTTACTATTTTTTAATTACCCATTCCATTATCAGCAAATTTTTCTGATAATGACAAGCCTTCTTTGTGTGGAGTTCTAAACATTGGCATGTCGATTTCAGTATCTTTAACATCAAAATCTAAATATGGAGTTTTTGTTTTAAATACACCATTATCACCAATGTAAATACCTTCACCAATTTCTAACTGCTCAAAAGCTTCAGGTGGCACAATTGCCTCTCTAGAATAACTTACAGATTTACCGTAAGATCTACTTCTATCACCTGTTCTAAGCATTGAAGCATCTTCAGCACCACCTTTAAAGTTTAAACCTTCACCAAAAGATTCGCTTACATTTTCTTGCAGTTTTTCACCTGCAAGAACTGACATTTCTTTACAGCTTTCAGCATCTTTTAGTTTTAAGGCAAACTTATTCCAAGCGTTACCAATAATTTTTTGTTTAAAGTCTTCACTCAGTCCACGTTTTTGGTCTGATAATGACGACATAGTTTGAATAAGCGGAAACATACAAATATTTGTAGAACGCGCTTGTTCAAAAACCGTATCAATAGAACTTGTTGCATAACTTGAGAACTCATCCATTAAACATAAAAATGTTGGAGATGGCTTATACTGCTCGTTCTGTAGTGTACCAATAACAGTTCTTAAGTCAGAAAGCAATAGTTTTGCAAAGTTAATCGCAGACTCTGACTTTGTTAAAGTTGGTAAAGCAACAAAAATAAGAGCGTTTTCTCTAATTGCATTATAAAGATCAACTTCTGGAGAATAACTATTTAACATTTCTTTGTTAGTATAGTCATTTAACTTTGCAGACAAGTCATTAAATGCCTGCCCTTTTTTCTGATCATTAATTATTGTTTGACCTGAACGAGGGTCTAAAGTTCTAATTTCTGTTAGAAAGTTTTTCATTTCCATTTTTTCATTAGATTCAGGAGTAAGATGATATAAATACTCTAAAGCTCTATTACTTACCATTGCTGTTTTTAAGTCTCTAAAATTAAATGGCAGTCCAATTTTTGTAATCGAAGATGATAATGCTCTGATACCTTTACCAGCAGAAGATCTAAAGAACTCTCCGCCTTTTGATTCTGGAATCAACTGCATAACCCTTGATGCTACCTCATCGGCATCACCACGTAAAAGAGGATTATATGAATTTGAATATTTTTCAGATGAAATATTAATAACCCTAGCATCATGCCAGCGATTATGCTGTTTTGCAAGAGATAAGAATTGAATTAAAGCTTCATTTGAGAACTTACCATCAATGTTTAATACACCTGCTCCGCGCATCATTTGCTGTTTTAGAATTAAGTTTAAAAAGTTAGACTTACCCGCACCTGTTGCACCAATACACAGGCAGTGTCTTGTCATCATTGACGAATCAATACTTAATGTGTCTAAATTACTCATTTTTTTAACCCTTAAATTTCACGATCAGTTCTTGAACGTAGAACTTTTTCAATGTGTCCCATATAATACTCATCTGGCACACGGTTTTTAATATCTGTATTTTTAATTCTTTGTTTTAACCAAAACTTCTTAATAGATTCTCTATAAATAACTAATCCATAAATAGAACCAACTAAAAAGCCTTTTAACTGTAAAGCTTCAGCATGTGATGTTGTTGTTGCAGGATGTAAAATCCATACAACAATAATAACACCTAGTATAGGCTTTATCGCCCATAGCATTCTTTTTTTTGCTAAGCTTTTATAATCATAATTTGACTCAACTTCACTCATAAAATAAACCTCTTTAAAATATTATAATCCTGCGTACAAACTATCTTTTTGCTCCGTTTTTAAAGTAATTAACTAATACTTTTGAACTATGGTAGTTTTCTAGTAACTCTAAAGCTTTTGATTCTCCTCTTTTAACCAATAGTGTAGGAGTTTTCTTAATTCCAAATTGCTTCATTTCACCTGTTAGCAAAGGTCTCCATTTACAGTCAACTTTACCTTTAATATTTGCAGGCTTTCGATCATTTGGAGTCATATCAACACATGTTAAAGAAACATTTTCTTTACCATAAGACTCAATTGCATTTGTTAGCTCTGGCTCAAACTTTTTACAGAATGGGCACTTTGCACTAAAATAGTAGCTAATTTCTAATTTTTCTGGCTTAGCTAGCTCTTTCATAGGCTTATTATATTTAGCATAACCATTTGCTTTAGCCTCTTTTGCTTGCTGTGCAAGTTTCTTCTCTGTTGCTCCTAGTGAAAATGATGATGCTTTACCTGTATTTGATAATTTACTTGCAGCTTCAGCTAAGTCTTCATCTTTATATTCAAGCTTATTGTAGTTTCTTGACAGTCTATCTTCATCCCAATCACCTGGTAGATCAATGCCAAAGCCCTTAACTTCTGGCAGATCAGAAACATCTTCTTCAAATGCTTTTTTCAAGTATTTAATTTGCTCTGGAGTAACGCCACTATCAGCAGGAAGTAAAATTTCACCTGTTGCTTTATACTGTTTAAAAATTTTATCTGCTTGTCTCCAAGCAACTGCAACCTTCATTGTTCTTTCATGCTGTTCATTGAACTTTCTAACCCATCTTACTGCATTTTCCATAGATGGATCTAAATGAAAGGCAACAAATTCTCTAGGAGGCTTACCATAGCCTGCTAAAAATTTATCAATTTGAACGTTTAAATCTTCTTCATAAGCGATTCTTGCTTCATCTTTTTGAACATTAACATTAATGTTCTTACCGCCTTTAATTAAAATTCTATTTTTTTCTTCTGGGTCTTCTTTACATGCAGAAGGTCCTTTTAACCAGTAGTCTAAACAAATAGCATTTGCACTTTCAACATTTGAAAGAACCACTAAGCTAATTAATAATACTTTTAAAGCAAGATTATTCATAAATATATCTCCTAACGAATGATATTTTCTTTTTTAGTCCAAATTGTAAAACCTGATAAAAGCTCTAATTCAACAAACTTTTTCTGTTCTGATTTTATAATTACTTCTTCGTTTTTTCCTTTAATGAAGCAATCTGATCTTGTCATTAGTTTTTTAGCATAATCATCATAGCCTTGCTCAAGGTAGTTATAATATTTAACAACCTTTTTTGAGCTCACACAATATAGAGCCCCTTCTTTAATTTCAGTAGCGTTTACGTTTAAGCTAAACAAAGCAATACATACACTTAAAAATAATGTTTTTTTCATAACAAATTCACCTCATAAATTATAAGTTCTTTACATAATATCCTTTTTTTTAGTTTTTTTCAAGAATTTAGCATTTTTCGAAATTCTAATGTTGTTTTTTTACCATGCTAAAAAACAACTAAAAAACCTAATTACTTATATTCTCTTAAACTAGTTTAAAGTCCTGGTATATTTTTGACAAAGAAAAAAGCACTCGTAAATGAGTGCTTGATTATGAATATAAAACTCTAAATTATTTATTAACTGAATCTTTAAGAGTTTTACCTGGTTTAAACTTAGGTAGGTTTGAAGCTGCGATTTGTAGCTCTTCACCTGTTCTTGGGTTTCTACCTGTTGTTGCTTTTCTGTGTGCTACAGAGAAAGTACCGAAACCAGCGATTCTAACTTCTTCGTTTGATGCTAGTGTTTCTGATACTGCTTCTAAAATTGCGTCTACTGCTTTAGCTGAGTCTGCTTTAGTTAAACCAGCTTTTTGAGCTACTACTGCTACTAATTCTGTTTTGTTCACGATTCTATAACCTTTTTTTTGATTATTTAATATTTTGGATTTTATAAGAAATTTTATTATTATAATATATTTTCTTATAATCACC
>DMEM01000064.1:6141-6407 GCA_003450915.1 Alphaproteobacteria bacterium | reverse complement strand
AAAGTCATAACAAAATAAATATTATTAATAAATCTACAAAGGACATTTATTAGATGGATAAAGATAAAGCATTACAGGCAGCTCTTTCTCAAATTGAAAAGCAATTTGGTAAGGGGTCTATTTTTAAAATGGACGGTTCACAAGCTGAACACAACATCGAAGCTGTTTCAACAGGTTCAATTGGTTTAGACTCAGCTTTAGGCATTGGCGGTTTACCTCAAGGTAGAATCATTGAAATCTTTGGCCCAGAATCATCAGGTAAAACA
>DMEM01000064.1:0-6089 GCA_003450915.1 Alphaproteobacteria bacterium | reverse complement strand
CCAGAATCATCAGGTAAAACAACATTAACACTACATTCTATCGCTGAAGCTCAAAAAGCTGGTAAAACATGTGCATTTGTTGATGCTGAACATGCTTTAGATATTCAATATGCAGCAAAATTAGGTGTAAATATTAAAGATTTACTAGTGGCTCAACCTGATTCAGGTGAACAAGCTTTAGAAATCGTTGATACTCTAGTACGTTCTGGTGCTGTTGATATGGTAGTAGTTGACTCAGTAGCAGCTTTAACACCAAAAGCAGAATTAGAAGGCGAAATGGGTGATTCACACATGGGTCTACAAGCTCGTTTAATGTCACAAGCTTTAAGAAAGCTAACAGGTACAATTAACAAAACAAATTGTATGGTAGTATTTATTAACCAAATTAGAATGAAAATTGGTGTTATGTTCGGTAATCCTGAAACTACAACAGGTGGTAATGCTCTTAAATTCTACGCATCAGTAAGACTAGATATTAGAAGAATTGGCGCTTTGAAAAACAAAGATGAAATTGTTGGTAACTCAACAAGAGTTAAAGTTGTAAAAAACAAAGTAGCACCTCCATTCAAACAAGTTGAATTTGATATTATGTATGGTGAAGGTATTTCAAAAACAGGTGAAATTATTGACCTAGGTGTTCAACATAACTTAGTTGAAAAAGCTGGAGCTTGGTTCTCATATAATGGTACAAGAATTGGCCAAGGTAAAGAAAATGTTAAAAAATATCTAAAAGAAAACCCTGAAACAGCTGATGAAATTGAAGCAAAAATCAGAGCAGCTATTGCTGAAGCAGCTGCTGTATAGTATTTTTTTAATTATAAAAACCACCCGAATGCGGGTGGTTTTTTCATCTATATACCTTTGACTTAATCTTTTGGATTTTTAATAGGAGCAACTTTTAAGAAATATCTCATACCGTAAACTGCTCTATCAGCGTCATCTGTGCCAACCCACCATTTAAAATTACCATTTTTAGCACCATCGCTACCATCAACCATGGTATCAATTTTTTTAGCTAAGGCCTCATCTGGTAAACCGTTTACCTTAATCCAAATAAAACACTTATCCCCAGCAAGACAAGTACCACTAGCTTTCCAAGAGACATTATCTCCCCAAGACGTGTCATCTTTTAAAGCGATATAATACAAGCCTTTATAAACATTATGTTTTAAACTATGTACATTTTGAACATCATTACTAAGATATGGGCCTTGCCAACTAGTAATATTTGAAGAATTACTAACTAAATTTCCTACTTCTAATATGTAACCATTATAGGTCGCAAATGTTGGATCTGAATAAGGAAGTGTAGTTCCGGTGTCTAAATAATACATTTCCCAGGCTTTACCTGCCTCTTGCATACTAGTTAATAAAGCTGTTGCTTTAGCCCCTTGAATTGCTGAATATAGTGCTGCACCACTTATTACTGATAATGCTCCAAAGATTGCTAGAGCTATTCTGGCATCAAGCCCAAACATTGCTCCTTTGGCAGTTTGTACTCGTCTCGCTTGATGGTCTTCAGCTAACCTAAAGGTAAGTCTACTGAGCCTCACTAAAAACAATCCCCCAGATTGTTTTTTTGACCATCGAGTTTCAAAACCAAACATCACATCTTTTCTACTTAACATTAAAACATCCTAATTTCTTTTTATAAACTTCCAATAAACTATCCTAGGCATAGGTCCTATACCATAAAGTCTGATATTACCTTTAGTACTATCATTTGCACCATCAATCTTAAGATCTATTTCATTTGCTGTTTCTAATGGAACATCTGCAAATCTTAAATATGCATAACATGGTGTTCCACACTGAGTTGGGTTTACTGCGTCTCCAAAATCTGCATCTGTATAGTAGTAAATCGAAACATTATCATCAGGAAATCCTGTTCCTGTTAAGGTATAACCTGTTGTAGGGTTTTGTATACCATACTGTAAATAAGGACCTTTCCAGCCTATTGCAGTATCACTTATCAATTTATTAACATCTAAAGCAACTGTATTTTTTGTTGGTAATTGAGACCCTGTATCTAAATAATAAGACTCATAACCTTTTGCAACTTCTCTCATTTCTGTAACCATTGCTATTATTTTAGCCTCTTTAATCGCTGAATATAACGCTGCACCTGATATTACTGATAACGCTCCAAATATTGCTAACGCTATTCTGGCGTCAAGACCAAACATGGCACCTTTTTTAATTAACATAAAGAATTTCCAATTTTTATTATTTTATAATATTTCATTTTTTAGTTTACTTGTTTTTAAACAAGTTTTCAATTACTAGATCTATTTAAGCAGCTTTATTGTTATATTTTTACAACAAAAAAACCAGTATAAGGCTGGCTTTTTAAATTTAATTTACTAGTTAATTATTTGAAAATAGATTTTGACTTATTAATAAGGAAGTGTACAAATTAGTACATGATGAAATTAATAAGCCTAAATATAATTCAAAGAAAAACTAATGTGCGTCGTTCCAGTTTTTACCAACCCCAATATCTGCCTTGAATTTAACTGCCAAGTCAACAGAGTTTTCCATAATATCTTTAATAAATTCAGATACTTTTTCAACACAGTGATCTGGGATTGTAAAGACTAATTCATCATGAATTTGCATTAGCATTTTTGCCTGTGGATATTTTTCTTCTAAAGCGGCTTCAATTTTAGGCATTATAATTTTCATAATATCAGCATTGGCACCTTGCATTGGAGCGTTTACCGCACCACGCATAGCATTTGCCTGCACCATTTTGTTTGTTGATGATGCTTCTGGTAAATGTATACGACGACCATAAATAGTCTCTACGTAGCCTAAATCAGATGCTTTTTGCTTTTGCTCTGACATAAATTGCTCAAGACCACTAAACATTCTGTAATACTCTTCAATAATAGCCTTACCTTCAGCGTTAGTTACACCAATTTGCTTAGCAAGAGAAAAAGGTCCCATACCATAAACAATACCAAAGTTAACTGCTTTAGCTTTTCTTCTGAACTCATCATCTGTTGACCCAAATAACTTCATTGCTGTAAAGCTGTGGATATCTTTATCATTATTAAAAGCTTCAATCAGCGGCTTAATATTAGCCATATGAGCTAAAATACGTAATTCAGCTTGTGAATAATCAATTGAAACAAAGCTATAACCTTGTGCAGGAATAAACGCTTGACGTATTTTTTGCCCGTCAGTTGTTCTAATTGGTATATTCTGTAAGTTAGGGTCAGAAGATGCCAAACGACCAGTTGATGCACCCGTTTGCTTATATGAAGTATGAATTCTACCAGTTTTTTTATTAATATAAGCAGGTAAAGAATCAACATAAGTTGTTTTTAGCTTAGTTAAATGACGAAATTCTTCAATTTTTTTAGCAATTTCATAGCCCTCTTCAACAAGCTTATCCAAAACTTCTTGGCCTGTTTTCCAGCCTGTTTTAGTTTTCTTACCACCCGGTATTGCTAGAGTATCAAATAATACCTCACCAAGCTGTTTTGGTGATGAAATATTAAAGTCTACACCTGCAAGGTCATAAATTTCTTGTTGAAGCACTTCAGCCCTATTTGTAAAATCAGCTGAAAGCTCATTTAATTTAGCTAAATCAACATTTACACCTGTTTGCTCCATATTAAATAATGTTTTTATAACTGGGCGTTCAATATCTGTATACATTTTTGCTAAAGTTGGCTCTTTTGCTAGTTTTTCTGCAAAAACATCATATAAGCGTAAAGTAATATCAGCATCTTCAGCAGCATATACTGTTGCAAATTTAGGCTCTAAATCAGCAAAAGTTTGACCTTTTTTAAGACCTAATTCAGAAAATTTAATAGTTTTATGGTTTAAATAAAGATTAGATAAATCATCCATGTTGTGACGATGCTTACCACCATTAAGAACAAATGACATAACCATTGTATCATCAATATTATTAAACTCAACACCGTATTTTGTTAATACATGCATATCATATTTTATATTTTGACCCACTTTAATAATATCTTCACTTGCTAGTACTGGTTTTAGTTTTTCCAATACCAAATCACGATCTAGCTGATCTTCATTTGTACTAAACATATCTGTTGCAGTATTATGTTCTAATGGAATATAACAAGCCTTACCGTGTTCAGTTGCTAAAGAGATTCCTACTAGATTTGCAGTGATTCCATCTAGAGAATCAGTCTCTGTATCGATTGCGAAATATTCAGAATCATAAAGTCTTTCAACCCACACGTCTAACATGTCTATTGTATTTACTAATTGATAGTTACTTGTATCAATATTTGATTGTTGCTCTTCAGATTCTTCTGTTGAGTTTACACTAGGCTTAATTGCATTAGGATCTTTTACCAAGAAACCTTCTGCTAATTTTTTAGCCAATGTCTTAAAACCTAGGAAAGTCGTGTATTCTACAGCTTTTTCAGTAGTAATTTCATAGTTTAGTAAGTACTCATTAACTTGAGGGTAAATATCTGTTTTTAATGTCGCTAATTCACGAGAAAGGAATGCATTTTCTTTGTAAGTAGTAAGATTCTCTTTTAGCTTAGCTTTTGTGATATTTTCAATGTTTTCATATAGATTTTCTAAGTTTCCATACTCATTAATAAGTTGTGCTGCAGTTTTAGGCCCAACTGATTTAACCCCTGGGATATTATCCACAGAGTCTCCAATTAAAGCCTGAACCTCTACTACCTTATCTGGTGTTACACCAAATTTATCCATAACTTCTTCAGCTCTTAATTCCATTTGTTTACCTGCATCAAACATGTAAACTTGGCCATTAATTAGCTGCATTAAATCTTTATCAGAAGATACAATTACAAGATCGTATTTTTCTCTATCAATTTTAGCGGCAAAAGTAGCAATAATATCATCAGCTTCAAAGCCTGGCTCTTTTAAAACTTGAACCCCTAAAGATTGTAATAATGGTTCTACATATTCAAACTGTTGCATTAGCTCTTCAGGTGGAGCTTTTCTATTTGCTTTATATTCGCTATAAATTTCGTTTCTAAATGTTTTCTTTCCACTATCTAATGCCACAACGCACATATCTGGCTGTAAATAGTCAATAGCTTTAAGAGTCATATTAGCTAGGCCATACAAGGCGTTTGTATGTAAACCGTCTTCTCTTGTTAATTCTCTAATGGCATAAAATGCTCTGAATAAAAAGTTATAACCATCAATAATGATTACTTTTTGCTTTTGTGTCATAGTTTTTCTTTCTTTTTAGCTGCTCTTAGCTTTTTCTTTTGCCTGCCGGTGGCCGAACGTGCGACGTTCGATCCGTTTATTGGTGTTTTATCTGCAGTATATGCATAATTTACTTTTATTGGGATCAAACGCCCAGCGTTTGCCCTGTCTGGGAAGACAAAAACGTGGTAAGTTCGTAAAAAAGAGAACACAACAGAACTTACCACGTAACAAAACATTGAGACTCTTATAAAAATATTTTTTGATTATTAATAATTATGAATAAAGTTTAACATTATTTTATTACTTCGCAAAGTTCAAAAATAAAAAAGAGTAAGTAATAAGCAAAAAAATATCCCAGACTAACTCTAGGATTATCTTTTATATTTCTTTTTGTCTCGCCAGACAGGCCTTTTTTAAGGCTTTTTTGCCTTCCCAGGCGGGGCAAACGCAGTGCGTTTGATCACTTAATTAATTATTAATAGATTTTAAAATATCTGAATCTTTACAAATATTACTGATAAGTAAATGAAGTTGATCGCTTTCTTTAAATAAATATTTAGCAACTAGAACGAAAAGACCTATAAGCTCCATAAAAACCGTACTCATTAACACTAATAAAACATTATCTGATAAATTAAACCCAGTGTAGAAACCTTTAAATGCCAAAGCTAAAATAACAATAGAACTCCAAACACATAAAAGGCTAAATATTTTGTGTGCATAATTTTTTCTCTGTTCCAAATTCTGCTTAGCATCATCTTTTACTATATCAACAATAACCCCGAAAACTTGCTTAACGTTATACTCTTTAACTTTTTCTTCTGCTTTAATATCAGGATCATAAGATTCAGATAGTTTGGAAAAAGCATTTTCTAAGATAGTACCTTCTTTTATAAAAAAACTAG
>DMEM01000048.1 GCA_003450915.1 Alphaproteobacteria bacterium | reverse complement strand
TTCAATATATGAAAAAACAGATAGAGATTGAAGAAGAAAAAAAGTAATTCAAGATCTTGTTAGATGGCGATATGGAAATGGAGCAAGCTATTTAAGTGGTGGTTTAGATATTGAACCTCAAACTGTAGAAGGTTATCAAGTTTGGCAGCTAATTACTCAGTTAGATTCTCAAATGGGAGAAAAATTCCCACTGCTTGAAGCTCTAGAGCTAGCCAAACTAGAAGGTCTTGATTTAAAACTTGCTAAAGAATACCTAAAAGCAGCAAGCCACGGATATGCGCTAGCACAAATGGATAATAATAAAAACCAGTCTTAGGACTGGTTTTTTAAGTCAGCTAAAACTTAATAGTTGTTATTATAGGCTATTAACACCATGTTACGTTTAAGGAGGACTTATGTCTGGAAGTGAAGCCAAAAATATTTTATTGAAAGATGAAGAAGATTTAACTAATGAAGAGCTGGTTACTTATTGGACTGTACACGGTATGAAGTCTACTATAGCTAGAAATACAGCAGAGGCAAAGAAATTTGCATCGGAGACCAAAAAGTTAAATTCGGAGTCAGATAATCTTTCGGCTAATACGGAGTATAGGTACAAACAAAGCAAGTGGTATGTTTGGTTTTGTTTTGGTGCCGGTATGATGGCTTTAGGGTCATTGTTAAATGATGTGTTTGAAACTTTGACTGCTTATCTAAGTGGTTAAGTTCCTGAATATCGAGTTAAAATAAGAGCATTGGAGAATACTTCAAATGCTCTTATTTTTGTTATAACATATATATAACTAGATAAATAAAAACCGTAGAGGTTTATTATGTTTTGTAAAAATATTCCCCATAAGAAAACTATTACTATTTGGTTTTATACTTCCCGTGATATATTAGCCTTTTTTTTGGGAGGACTGTTTGGCGCAGTTTTGATCGGATTGTACAAGTTTTATGAAGCTGGTCTTATATTTTAATACTTTAATCTCCAAACTAAATTACGATGTAAAATACTCCTAGAACAATGTTTTAGGAGTATTTTTTATGTCAACAAATAAGTTAAGTGTATATTTAAATGTAAATGGAGCTGAAGAGGCCGAAACTAAGCTAAAAAAGCTTGGTAAACACGGAACCGTTGCTTTACAAGGTATTACAACATCTGCACAGCCAGTTAATAAGTCATTAGTGGCATTAAATGATACGGTTGGCACAGTTAGCAAATCAATGCAAGCATTTGCAGGTATTGCAGGTGCTTATTTGGGTTTTCAAGGTATTCAAGGAACAATTAGTGGAATTATTCAAACAAATACTGAGTTTCAAACACTGTCATCATCATTAACAGTAGTTGAAAAAGATGCAGATAAAGCTGCTATAATTTTAACTAAATTAGACTCTTTAGCTACACAAACGCCTTATGCACTACAAAGCTTAACTGAAGCATGGATTAAACTAAGAGCGTTAGGTCTTAAGCCATCAGAAGAGGCTCTGTTAAGTTATGGTAATACTTCAAGTGCTATGGGTAAAGATATTATGCAATTTATTGAAGCTATTGCTGATTCAACTACTTTTGAGTTTGAGAGATTAAAAGAGTTTGGTATTAAAGCCAAACAGCAAGGAGATGAAGTTTCATTTACATTCCAGGGGATAACAACTACTGTTAAGAAAAACTCTGAAGATATTGAAAAGTATTTAAGAAATATTGGTGAAACTACTTTTGCTGGAGCTATGATACAGCAAATGGATACAATTGCTGGTGCAACAAGTAATTTAGGCGATAATTTTGCAAGAATTCAAAGAACTGTTGGCGAAGCAGGATTCAATGAGGCTTTACAAGGGTTATATAGTTCTATTAGTGAAGTAGTGGCAAGCACAGAAGATGGAGCTAAAAGTTTTGGCTCTGCTTTAGGCACAATTACAAAAGGTGTTACAGGCGTTGTTAATAATTTAGATGTGCTAAAAGATGCTGCTTTAGCTTTTGGTGCTTTTAAAGTAATGCAAGTTGGTGCTACTGCAACAACAGCAGCAATGGCCGCTACCACATTAGCAACTAGAAATATGGCGTTAACATTAGCAGCAAGTTCAGCTATAGCAGGTAGGGCGGCAACGGCTCAAATAGCCGCAATGTCCGCAATGAGTGTGGCAGCAAGAGGCTTAACTGCTGCAATGGGCTTAGTTGGTGGCCCACTTGGTGTTATTGCTATTGCAGGGTTTAGTATTTATCAATTTACAAAAGAAACAGATAAATCGGCTGAAGTTGCCGGTAAATATTCTAAAGAGCTTGAAGAAGTTAGAAAAAGTACTCAGGGTTTAACCGATGCAACAGATGAATTAACCAAAACAACAGGTAAGGCTAGGAAAATTGCTTTATTAGAGCAGCTAGAGCAAATAAAAGGAGATATGGCAGAAGTTCAAGACGAGCTTATGAACGGTTCTTATTGGTCTAATAATTGGATTACAAACCAGTGGGAAAAGCTTGATAAGGATGAAAACTTTAACCGCTATATTGAACAGTACAAAGACGGAGTTATAGACCTAGAAGGTTTACATACAAGAATTATTAAACTTGGTGAGTTACAGCCGGAGTATAGAGATGAGGCTTTAAAATTCGATAAACGCTATCAGTCACTAAAAGCTTTAGAGTTGGCAACAGAAAGGACTCAAAAAAAGCTTCAAAGATTAGAAAATCCAACACCTGAAGATACAACGCCAAAAGATACTACGCCAAAATTAGATTTTTCAAACTTAGATCAATTAGATTTTAAAACATCGAAAAACGGTGAAACAATAGAGTCTTTAATGAAAAAGGCTGAGTATGCTAATAGCTCTATTGGTAAGCTTGAAAACTCTATGGGGGCTAGCTTAGACTCTAATTCTTGGATTTATGGAGCATTAGAAGGTTTTGATCAAGTAAGTAATGAAAGTAGAAACTTTGCAGATTCAACAAAACAAATTGTTACTAATGCTTTTGATGGTATGACTAATAGTATGGTTGAGTTCACTAGAACTGGTAAGCTAAATTTTTCTGATTTAACCAATAGCATTATTAACGATATGATTAGAATGCAGATGCAGCAAAATGTAACAGGACCTTTATCTAAAGCTCTTAGTGGAGCTATATCAGGCTACTTTGGAGGTGGTGCTGATACAGGTGGAGAGGAAAGTATCTCCGCTAATGTAAATCATGTGGGTGGTATAGCAGGAACACCTTCATTAACAAGAGATGTTCCAACTTCATTATTTGCAAATGCTCCAAGGTATCATTCGGGTGGTATTATTCGCCAAGATGAATTTCATGCTATTCTACAAAAAGGTGAGATAGTGTTATCTAGAAATACTGTAAATTCATTAAAAAATACTAATAGATCAACATCTATTATCGTAAAGAATAATGTTTATAATTACAGTGATTATAAAGCGACACAGAAAACAACTCAAGATGAAAACGGTAATATTACAAATGATACTATTATCGAGAAAATTGAAGGTGCCATAGCTGAAAATATTAGTAGAAATAGGGGTCCATTAAATGGAACACTAAGGCAAGAATTTAAACCAAATGGAGCAAACTTCTAATGGCAGTATATTTAAATAATCTTTTACCATTACCGCTAAAAGACTCTTATACAATTAATCCTAAAAGTGGGGTTATTAAGTCTCAAATGCAGTCGGGATTTGCTAGACACAGAAGAGTTTCTACAGCAGCGCCCTCTTTGATTACTTTAAAGTGGTCATTTACTCATAGTCAGTTTGCTACATTTCAAGCTTGGGTTATGTATGATGCTAAAAATGGTGCTGAATGGTTTGATATTACTCTTTTAGCAGGTTTAGGGCTAGTTATTCATAAGGCTAGATTTACCGATAGCGAAGGAGTTTACACGGCTAACTTAAATGCTAAAACAAACAAGTGGGGTGTTTCAGCAAATGTAGAAGTCCAATACCAACCAATGCTATCACTTGGAAGTTATGAGATAACCAAAAAATATACTCTTGCAGATGTATTGCATTCTCAAGAAATTATGACAAATTCAATCAATTTGTTCTTTAGTAAAATATAAAAAAGGAGATAACAATGTCAGAGCAAACATTAGAAACGCAATTACAAGAGTCTGTAGCAAAATATACTGAAAGCGGTAATCAAATTCATAAATTCACTAATGGGACAGCTGAAGAAACAGTTACAACTGATGCAGGCGAGGTTTCTACATTAGCAAAAATAGAGAAAGATACTCAAGATACCATTAGTGCCTCTATGACAGATTTAACAACAAAATCCGAACAAGTAGCGACAGATAAAACGGAAGTTTCAGATTTAAAAGACCAAACTCAGCAGATTGTGACAGACTTTGAAAGTACCCATAAAGCAGCCTTAGAAAGTGCAATTAGTGCAAACTCTCTAGATATTTCAGCCAATGCCCAAAATATAGCAGAAAAAGCAGCTAAAATCGCAGAGCCTATTGCTTATGTGGAGTTTGGCAAGGATGGAACAATTATTAACTCTAAAGGGGTTAAAATGGTTACAAGAACTTCAACAGGTATCTATAAAATTTATTTAAATGATGAGTTAAAGGGAAAAGAATTTAATGCGTTGGCATCAACCACTAGCTGGTCAACAACAAGGTATGCTTCTAAAAACTTTGAAGAAGGTAGTGTAGTTATTCAGGTCATCACATTTCAAGGAGATAGGTATATTGATTCAGTTTCTACAGCATATATTTATGAAAGATAAAGGAGAGTAAAATGTCAAAAAAGTTTATTAAAAAAGATGAATCTGGAAAAGTTGTTCAGCATATTAGTTTTGCTAAAGGAGCTGATATTCCAAATGAGTATTTTCAATCACCTTATGAGCAAGTAGAAAACTTCCCTGATATAGTTAAAAGCTATGTAGATTTAAGACTTGAAAAATATGACCGCTTAAGCGATCAAATGGATATTATGTTTAAAGAATTTAAGCATAGAAGAGATAATGGAGAAGTTTTATCCCCAGAAGCTGAAGCATGGGTTAACAAATGTTCATCTATTAAAGATGAATTTCCAAAAGAGGTATAAATATGGCAACATATTCAGAAGCATTAAAAGAAGCCTATGCAAGTGTACCTACAGATACTATTGTATACTCAACTTTAGAGATTAGACATCCTCATTTTTCTGATGAGGAGGGTAACCCAATGTCTATATACCTAGTTAGAGACTGTGCAGACTTAGAAGCTACTATAGAGCAAGGACATCCAATTGACTCAGGTAAGTTGGTAACATTTAAGTCTTGTCCTTTTGGTATGCCTAAGCTTTCAAAAGAGCCTGGCGTTATACCGCAAGTAAAAATAACTATTGATAATATTTCAGGTGATATAAATAAACATTTAGAAATGGCCGTGTCTGAAGAAATTCCTATTAAAGTAATTTATAGAGAGTATATTAATAAAGACTTAACAGAACCATCAACAGTTCCATTAGTATTTGAAATTAAAGATACTGATGTAAATCCATTTATTGTTGTTTTTACTTGTAAATCACATGTTTTTACAGATGTAGCAGTTCCTTCTGTTGAATACACATCAAAAAACTTCCCTAATTTGGTACAGTAAGATGAGACATTGGGCAAGTTCTTATTTAGGTAAAGAATATATAAAAGGAAAACAAGACTGTTGGTCTATATTTTGCGATGTTCAAAATAGTGTATTTAATAAAAATGTTGAAGAAATATTATTTGGTGATATAGACTCTCTAGCTGCAAGAAAGCATTTTTTAAATAATCCATTACGCCAACGCTTTAAAGAAGTTACAATGCCAGTAGAAGGTTGTGCTGTTTTTATGAGCAAGGGGCAATACACAAGTCATATAGGTACATATATCGCCAAAGGCGAAGGCAAGGTTCTTCACGCTGTAGAAAAAGATGGCACAATCATTCAAACAATTACAGAACTAAAAAACCATGGTTGGAATATAACAGGTTTTTATATATTGGAATGATAAAGGTATGGCAATTTTAAATATTTATAACTTAACTTTAAAACATCAAATTGAAACAACTCAAAGTACAGTAGCAAAAGCTATGCACTCACATGCTGAGTTAAAATTATGCATGTTGCCTAAACTTGTTATACTGAACGGAGAGTTTATTTTATCTGATGAATGGTTAAGACCATTAAATAAAGGTGATATTTTAGAGGTGCGTTTCTTACCTCAAGGTGGAGGTGGTGGATCTACTAGAACAATAGCGATGATTGCTGTTGCTGTTTTAGCAGGTGCTGCTGCAGCGGCAGCTGTAGCGGCAACCGGTA
>DMEM01000108.1 GCA_003450915.1 Alphaproteobacteria bacterium | reverse complement strand
GATGATAACATTGCTAAAGCGATTTTAGACTTTAAGTTTCATGATAAACCTCAGCTAGCAAAAACTCTAGGAGTTTTATTAACAAATAAAGCTAAAGAATTAGGAATTTCTGAAAATTCATTATTAGTTCCGGTTCCGGTTCATTCAAAAAGGCTTTTAACTAGAAAATACAATCAAGCGAGCTTATTAGCTAAATATTTAGCCAAAGAGATAGACTTAAAATATTCAAACAATGCTTTAAAAAGAGTAAAGCACACACCTCACCAAACAGGTCAGTCAGCAAAAGTTCGAAAAAAACAGCTAGCAAAGGCTTTTAATGCAGATAAAACCTTAATAGAAAATAAAGATATTATTTTAATAGATGATGTTTTTACAACAGGTTCAACGGTTAACTTATGTGCCCAAGAATTAAAAGAAAAAGGTGCAAAATCAGTAAAAGTACTAACAATTGCATATACTGCCTTATAAAAATATTTCTTTTTAAAAAAATTCGTGTTATTATATTTAATGAAATTAACGAAGAAATTCCAAAACAACAACTAAAAAAGATGATGAGAGAAATGAGAAAATTTTATACTGTATTAGCTTTAACATTGATGGCAAATATTGCTCAAGCACAAGATTTTTATATGCAAAAGCAAAATGAAGTTGAATTTAAAAGATTAAACCAAGAGGTTTACCAACTAAAAAAAGATATTGAACAACACTCTATTTATGTTCGTCAATTAGAAAAAACAAATGAATCATTAACTAAAAAGCTTAATGCAACAAACCAAAGAGTTGATGACTTATTAGACCTATGGGTAAACTTTGAAAACGTATCTTTACCTAACTTAGTATCTTCAGATAAAGCTTTAGCACAAAGAATTAATGATACTAACAACCACATTAAAGAACAGACTCCTGCTTGGAACTGGGGTGAGCAATCAAGAGATTGTCCAAGCATTGGCAGAAGCCAACAAGTTAAAACAGTGCAAACTGATAATGGCAATGCAAGCACAAGATACCTTTGCTTTGATGGTAAAATTTTACACTTAAATACTCTATCAAACATTCCACCAGTTCAGTAGTTAAAATATATTTTATAAAAGACCTCTTAACCGAGGTCTTTTTTTGTTTTTATATATTTTTAATGATTAAAGCTTGATTTTTATATAATAATGCTTATAATTAGCTTACTTTTTTACCCAGCTACGTTCTATTTATTACACAACGAGGAGAGCTCATATTAGTGACATATCTACAAAAGCCGGCGGTTTCGCCGATAGAATAATGGATTTCATCGATAGCATATCTATAGAAAAACAAAAAGCACGGTAAAAACTGCAATTATTGGAACAACTATAACCATAGCACTATTATTCATCTTAAATGTAGTTCAATTCTTCTGGATTGGACTAACATCAAGCATGGTTGCTGATCCTATTGCTGTTCCTGAACCTGCAAATGGTAAAAACTACACAAAGAACGAAGAAGCAATTAATATGTCAAATGCGTTCATATTCAACATCGAACAGCAAATGTCTGGATGGTTGGTTAATAACATTGACCTTACAGCTCTGCTTGACAATACCGTTGAATACCAGCTTGGCATGGCACTTGATGCTAAAAAAACAACAGAGTTCTTCGTATACAATGTGGCTGTACAAGGCGACGGAGATGCAAAACATGAAGGGCTGATCCAAGCTGTCAGCAGCGGTTTGTCATTTTATCCAGATGTACCTATTGCAACAACCTGGGCCTACAACAGGGCTATCAATGGCTTTAAAAAATGGCAAGAAGACTTGATTGAAGGCGAGAACAATGCAACATACAACATGAAGTCAGATGATATTTACAATCTTCTAGCTTTGATGAGAAAAAACATTGAAGTACCTCATGCGGCACTAAAGGCTGAAAATATTTCAGAATTTGAAGTCGATAATTTGATCTACCGGGCCAAGGGCTATGCTGAAAGCCAACGAGTTATTCTTTATAACCTGAAAGCTCACCATTATGAAGAAATTGCAGATCGTGGCAGCTCTGATAATTTTGATGAAGCGCTACGACTTCTTGATAAAATCAATGAATTCAATCCGATATATTGTACTACACTCCTAGGCCACAACACCAGACTAGCCGCTTTGATTGATAACTATCAACTGCGCTTAGCTGATGCCCAAAAAGCTATGGATAAATAATAAACCAAGCCAATAACGACAAAAACCAGCCCTAACGGCTGGTTTTTTTATTATCTATATATTTAAATCTGGCTTAATAGACACTGTGTTTCATATAATGGCAAGCCGATAATTGAGCTTGGGCTACCTACAATACTTTTAACTAAACTTGAACCAGCGGCTGTTTGGATTGCATAAGCTCCGGCGAAACCTTTCCAGTTAGCTTCATTAGCTAAGTAAGCTTCAATATCCTTATTCGACATTGGACGGAATTTAACTCGAGTTTCAATAACTTTAGATTTAACTTCGCCGTTTTTCTTAATTAAGCACACTGAAGAATAAACTCTATGCGAGGCACCAGACATCATCTTAATATATTCAAATGCCTGCTCTTTAGTTTCTGGTTTACCTAAAAGGCGACGCCCTACTGCACAAATAGTATCTGCAGCCAGCACATCTCTTCCAGAATTTTTTTCTGCTACTTTTTGAGCTTTTTCTAAAGCTACTCTTTTAACATATTCACGTGGCTTTTCTGCTTTTTTTGCTGATTCATCAATATCTGCTGACATGATTTCAAAACCATAACCAAGCTCTGTTAAAAAGTCTATTCTTCTTTGCGACTTACTTGCTAAAATAAATTTTTCCACTACAAAACTGTTCCTCTTTTAATATCAGCGCCGATATTTGCTAAAAACTTATCTAAAGTTTCATAACCTCTATCTAAATGCTGAACTTTTTCTACAATAGTTTGCCCTTCTGCGATTAGCCCTGCGATTACTAAAGCTGCCGAACCTCTTAAATCTGTTGATTCTACTTTTGCACCTACTAAATCTGTTTTACCTTTTACTACCGCTAAGTGATGCGATACCGGTGTAATTTTAGCACCCATATTATTTAAATGCGGAACGTGCATAAATCTATTTTCATAAATATTCTCTGTTACATGAGCTTCACCGTCACATTGAGTTAAGAACATCATAATTGGTGCTTGCAAATCTGTTGCAAAACCATTATAAACAGATGTTTCAAAATCAACACCAACATAGTTTTTATCTTGCTGAGGAATAAAAATAGAATTTTCTTTAATATCCATTTTAACACCAGCTTGCTGTAAAACATTTAACTCTGTTTGTAGATGTTTTGGTTGACAGTTTTCAATTAAAATACCTTTTTCACCAGCACAAAGAGCACCGATAACTGCATAAGTACCAGTAATAATTCTATCTGGAATAACTCTATGTTGACAACCTGCTAATTTTTCAGCCCCATTAATAGTAATAGAGTTATCATCACTAAAGAACATATCAGCCCCTAGTGCATTTAAAAAGTCCATTGTATCTGTAATTTCGGGCTCTCTAGCAACGTTATGAAATACTGTTGTGCCTTCAGCCAAACTTGCAGCCATAATTAAAGCCTCTGTTGCCCCAACACTTGGGAATTTTAAAGTAAATTCACACGCTTTTAGCTTACCTGCTGAAGCTATAAGATAATCATCGCTATCTTCAAAGCTAACGCCTAATGCTCTTAAACCGTCTAAAGTAATATCTATAGGACGACCACCTATGCTACAACCACCCGGGTATGGAATTTTTGCGCTGCCTTTTCTTGCAAGTAATGGCGCTAACATTAAAATAGAAGCTCTCATTTTATTTGCCTTTTGGCTTAGTTCTGTTTTTGCGATATTTGGCGTAACTTCTACTTCTCTTTTTTCTTTACAAAATGATGTTTGACAACCAATTTCTTCTAATAATCCTAATAATAATTCAATATCTGATAAATCTGGGATATTGCTTAATGTTACCTTTTCTTCTGCTAGTGCTGTTGCACATATAATAGGTAGACAAGCGTTTTTAGCACCGAAAATTGGCAGTGTACCTTCTAGAGTTTTACCGCCATTAATTATAATATTTGTCATAAACCTTCCTTCATATTTTAGGCAATTTTTAATTTATGTCTCGATTATACACATTTTCCTTTGCATTGTTAAGTAATTTATATTACTCTGCAAAAGTGGACAGGTTTTTATATCAAATTTTGAGAGGAAGATCAAATGAATAAACATCAAAAATTATCTGAATTACTTCTTGAATTAGAGTCAGCTTTAATAAAAACAGAACTATGGCAAAAAGAGCCACTTGATGAGAGTTTACTAAATTCTCTTCAACCATTCTCTCATGATACATTAAAAGTTGAACAGTGGTTACAGTTTATTTTCATTAATAAACTAGAGCAAGTTATTCAAAACAATGTACACTTGCCTAGTCCTTGCAGCATCACTCCATATGTAAAAGAAGCTTTAAAAGAACATTCTCAAAAAGATATTATTTGTGAAGTTACTCTAAAAATAGATCAGTTATTAACAGATTAAAAACACAAAAAAGATGACCTTTATTATAAGTCATCTTTTTTATTTATCGAAAAGTATTAATTAGCCGTGTTTTATTCTAATAAATGAATAAACTCTTCTTACGCCTTTACCAGTTCTTGCAATTTTCTCTGCTTCTAGTTTTTCTTGGTTACTACCCACTATTCCAAATACATAAACTACGTTTTTAAATACTTCTACATTTAATTTTGATAGATATGTTTTTTCAGATGCAATCATTCTTGTTCTAATAACATTGGCAATTAAACTATCATTTAAATAACTTGATACAGAGTATCTACTATCAACCATGATATTATTAAAAACTTTTCTCACATATTTTGAAGAAACCGCTTCTTCTTGAATTCTTCTTTTTTCTCTCATTGTATCAACTACACCTAGTAGTAACACTTCGCCATTTACAACGTTAATTTCAACGTTCTTTAAATAGCCAAAATCTTTTTGTAACAGCTTATCTTTAAGATTTGCTTTAATATGAATATCTTTTGCTTGCTGAGTTAGAGTATTTTCTTGATTTGCTACATATGCAGCACCTGCACCTGTTGCAACTACTCCTGTGGCACAACCACTAAAACCAAATATTGCAAACAGTATAAATAAATATGTAATAAGTTGACCCGCCATAACTATTTTGTATTTCCGTTTATTATTCTTTAAGATTAATCTACAAAATCAATACTAGCACACAAATTTTTAAATTAAAAGATATTTTTCTTATGCGATATATAGGGCTTATCTAAACTAAAGAACATTGCATCGACCACTGTTGCTTTTTTGTATTTTTTTGCGATATTTATCGCTGATTTTTGCAATCGCTTAGCCTGAGCAGGTGAAATGGCATTAATACTATTATCAAATTTTTTACGATATTTAACCTCTACCACTCTAATAATATCATATTTTAACGCCAGAATATCAATTTGTGATGTAGCACTTGTTTTATAGTTTCTTTTCAATATTTTATAGCCCTTCATAAATAATACGAAGCAGCCAAAAAGTTCAAAAAAAAGTCCCTTGTAATATGTTAAATTTTTTGCAATTTTCATTTTGTTCTGCTATTATTGAATAATTAAGTTAACTAATAGAATTATTATACATTAAAACATGAAATTATTAAATAAAATTTTACTAACAGTAGTTACAGCAAGCATTTGTTCAAATGCTTTTGCTTATTCTATGCCTCCTGTTAGCAATGATGAAATTAAAGAGCACGCAGACCACCTAATATCACAAAACCTATTTAAATCTGCCAAAAAGTATTATGCAGAGCTAAATAAAAGAGGCGATGTGGTAAATGCTACATGGGGTTTAACACTTGTTGATTTAGCAGAAAAAAATAATAAACAAGCTCTTGCAAAAGTAAACTATTTATTAAAACAAGATAAAGTAAAAAGAAGAACTTTAGAAGATTTAGAAGCAGAGTTATTAATCACTCTAGCAGAATATGATCTTGAAAATAAATCTTTTGCTACTTCATCTAATTACCTATCTGATTATTTCAAAAAATATAACGGTCATTATAAATTTCAAGAAAGAGCTTTAAGCTTAAAAGAAAAACTTGGAAACCCTAATTACAATCAAAGACAAATTAACATTGGTGTAATTTTACCTCTTTCTGGTAAATTAGGACATATTGGCAAACAAATTAAACAAGCTTTAATTATATCACTATATGATGAAAAACTAAGCAACATTACTTTATACTTTGAAGATAACCATTCAACTCAAGACGGTAGCATTACCGCTGCTATGGAAATTATTAATAAAAGCCCTAACTTAATTATCGGTCCTATTTTAAGAGATAATGTTTTAGCGGCCAACACTATTATTTCAAATACTAGCATTCCTGTATTCTCATTTTCAAATGATGAATCTATTGCTGGTGGTAATATCTTTTTAAATAATACAAACTTAAGACAAGAGTCTTATGAAATTGCAAGATTTGCCTATGATAATGGCAATTATAAAATGACATGTCTAACTCCTACAAACCCATATGGACAAATTCAGAAGAAAAAATTTGAAGACACTGCCAAAAAGCTAAACGCAGGATTAAAAGCATGTGCTGACTTTGACTCATCAAATATTGATATTAACCCGGCACTAAAAAAACTTCTTGAAATTGACAAACATGAAAGAACAAGGAAAGCTAAGCTTAGAAAGCTAGAGCGTGAGTTTAAAAAACTTGGCAATGCTATGGATGATGAAAAAATCAAAGAAATGGAAGAACTAAAAAATCCAGAGTTTATCTATGATATCGATTTTAACGCTATTTTCATCCCGACATCAGCTTCAAAAATTTCAATAATTGCTCCTCAATTAGCATTTTATGATATCGACTTTAGCAATGGCGTTCTATTTTTAGGGACTACATCATGGGATAATAACAAAATCCTAAAAAATAAAGGTGAGCACTTACACTTCTCAAGATTCTTATCTTTAAAATCTGATGAATTTAAACTATTT
>DMEM01000110.1 GCA_003450915.1 Alphaproteobacteria bacterium | reverse complement strand
CTTTTAACATTGGTTGAGATTCATATTCTTCAACTTTAGATTTTAATTCTGCAATTTCTGATTTACTTGACTCGAATGAAGACTTTAACTCTAAAATCTCTTTGTCTTTCTTATCGGAAATAGATTTCATCTCAGCCTTATCTTTCTTTTTAGATTCGTCATCTTTAGCCTTTTTAGCTAAAAGTTCCTTTTCCTTCTCTGATAATTCTGCCTTATACTTTTCTCCTTTGGCTTTTAATTCAGCCTGAACTTTTTCAAGTTCTTCTTTATGTAAAGATTTTAATTCTGCGATTTCCGCAGTTAAACCTTCAACTGTTTTTTCGTTTACCATTTTTGAGAATGATTTAAGAGCTAGATTAAATGTAGCGTTTTTATTTACGGGATTACCTGTTAAAGCAATATTCGCAATCTTTAAATCTTGAATAACTCTATATTTTACATCATCAATCACTTTATCAAAACTCTTTAGAACTTTGTAAGCAATAGAAAAACTATGTAAAAAACCTTTTTGTATTGAAGGTAATATATATTTATCAAAATTAGGGTGGTGCTTATTAAGATGAACTCTAGCCCAAGTACCAATATCATCAAGTCGAGACTCAACAACACGAGCAATAGGTAATTTATTCAACTTACCATCGTAAACTTCCCCAGTGTCTGGGTTACGCCACTCATCGTGGTCTTCATCCATAGTAATATCATAATTATTCAAATCTCTAAAAGTTGCCTTTTGCCCTTGGTCATCAACAATATCATCTACAAAGTCTGGGTCTTGTGTAGACACATGTCCTTCAATGAAATATTCTTTACTCCCTTCGGATTTAACCTCTATTAATTTAAATTTGTTGTGCATTTTACTATCTAGGATACCTTATTACTAAACTTACTTTATTTAAACTTTACTTATATATGGTGATAGTTAATCGTAAGTATATAAAACCGATTCTCTGTCATTTGGTCGATTTGGAGTCAGTTGATAACTATAAAATGTTTTACCAAAATTATACTCAAATGGTTCATTAATAGGAATCGCTTTATCTGGACTCCCATATTTAGCCAAAGCAACTTTACTATCTCCTCCTTGTCTACTATCACTCACACCTGCTAAATACTTCCCTGTCGCTCCTAACTTAATAGCAGTATTATAACTCATAGTACTTAATACATTTTGTGATTCAGTTCTAGCAATAGTAGAAAACCTATTTTTATAATTAATATGTCCTGCCACTTCTTCATTAAAAACTTGTTTAATACTTTCGGCTAACTCTTTATTAGTTCCTTTTCTTGCTAAGTTATCTAATATAGTATTATTGATTTGTTTACTAACTGCAGCGTTAGCATCTTTAACATTCATCTCAAACTTTTTCATAAATAATTCTTGGTCTTTCTTACTAAAATTACTAGGATCCCTAGTTGTTTGTTTACCTTTACTATTAGCATCTTTAACCGCTATTTCATTTCCCATAACCATTTCTAAAGCGATAGCAGTAGCAAACAACGGAGCAAACTTCTTCCAAATATCTTTAAAAAAATCTTCTTTAGGTTTAACAACCATTTCTAATTCTCCTTAATAATTTCACTAATTCTTTTCTCAATAGCAGTATTATATTTATCCATTACTTTTTCCATTGGAGATTTAGTATTTGATTTTAATTCCTTATCAGGACTACTTTCAGATTTATCATTTACTTTATTGACATTACTTAACTGATTATTAAATTGAGTTTCTGGTTGTTGAGATTGTTGTTTCTCAAAGTTATCATCTTTATGTTTAGTTAATTTACCAATATCAATTCCCTCTTTCTCTGCGATAGTTTGCCAAGTCTCAATCCCTAAATCAACATCCTTCTGCCAAATATCTCTTTTAATTAATTCAGATTCACTATTATCGGGTTTAAATTTAAATTTAACTTTCCCACTCATTCCTAACTTAAAATATTTAGCAATAGTATGTTTAGTAAAATTATCTTCTAATATTTTTAAGATTGGTAATACTGCTTTTCTTTTTGCATTATCAGTTTGAGTTTTACTTGTTGCTCTATTAGAGTTTTCAGTAGCACCCATTTCATCAGCAGTAACTCCAAACCTACCCCATAATAATTTATTAAGTAAACTTTGACTCGCTAAGATTTCCATATCTTTCGAATTAAAAGTTAAAGGAACAAATTGAGCATTATCAGAATTAACAATAGGTAACACATAACCCATTCTTCTTTCATAACCACTTTGTTCATCCATAGTATAAGTAGCATTTTTCATTTGTTTCTTAAAGTTCTCAATATCATCGGAAGTTCCACCTGCTAAAGAGATTAAACCCTCGGGAGTATTTCCATTTAAGTAAAAGTCTAAATGATATTTAACAGAATAAGATAAAGCAAGGATAACATCAACAGCATCACTTACAGGACTTCCATTAGTATAAACATTGTAACTACTTGGATTCATTTGAATGTATACCATTTCATCTTTACCATAAGGGATTGGATAACTATATGCCATAGCACCATTATATTGAAAATAAGCCGCTCTACTTGTGTATAATGTCCCATATCTACTTTGTAATTGTTTCCAAGTTTCAGCACCTAACTGTTGAGAATTTTGACTACCTTGATTATTCCTAGCATATCTTTGGTCTACTTCTTGTAAGAAATTATTGAAATCAGTTATCACTCCTTCCCTTGAATCAAAACTCCCGTGAATGTCAGGATTTTTTAAAATACTATCTCCATCTACTGCCCTTAATTGTTTAATTCTACCGACTCTATCAAGAACATTATAATAACATCCTGCTTCAACTACAAACAAATCCTCTAATACTTTCTTAATCCACGAATCAAAAGTATCATCAGGATTTGGATTTTTAAATAATGCTTCAATCTCATTTAATTCTTTTTCTTCTTCTTTTGATAATTCTTCACCTTTATTTACAGCAATTTCCCAAGGAGTTAATACAATTTCATCTTTAATCGTTTTAAGAACACTTGATACATTAATGTTAGAGGATAATCTTCTAAGAAATGTCCCATTTAATCTTTTAGGATGACCGTAAGCAGGATTATATAAATATTGTGGAAATACTTGTTTCAAAATTCCATCTTGTCTCCCTTGCACTGGAAGTGCCGATACACTAGAAGTTTGTTGTTTTGCTTTATATTGTAAATCGTAAGATTGTGTTAGTTGCGATTTGATTTCATATACCATAATTACTACATATAAGTATTTTATTTAAATCTTATGTGTATATTGTAGAAAAGAATTAATTAAATAATCTATCAAAC
>DMEM01000178.1 GCA_003450915.1 Alphaproteobacteria bacterium | reverse complement strand
TTCAACTATTTTCTTGATAAAATTAGTCTCAAAATTAGTTATAAAACAATATTTTGGTTTTTTCAACAAAAAAGTAACTATATTTCCACAAAAACACCCCTATAGCGACAAAAAGAGCACAAAAGCATAATAAAAAACAACAAAAAAAATGGATAGCTTAAAAAAACTATCCATTTTAACAAATTTTCGATAACAACTGGCTACACATTAAACCGTCTTAGCCTATCTTCAATACAAAGTAATCTTTTGAGGAAGCCCCTTTACTTTCTCACTGTACAACTGAGGTTCTCTCCCTTCATCCTTCCAACACTGGAATCGAAGAGTTAGAAAAAAAGCTAGAGTAGAGAACTCAGACATATTCATGCCTTTATAAGCCAAATTATTTGCCAAACTACCCTCCAGCTTTTCAATTCCGAATACCGAAAGGCTGTCGATAACAGCCTCCTTTTTACGAACACATAAAGTAGCAGGCAAAGCAAAGAGGTTTCTTTTTTCTTCATCCCCGTTAAGCTTAACAAAGAACTCCACGCCATCAGCAGCCCCTTCCAAAAGATATGAAAAAGCGCGCCAAGACTTCTCAATCTGACAACTTAAAACGCCATCACGAAGAACCACATGACCGACAAATCCATCAAAAATACTCTCACTCACATGATCTAATTTTACAGATGCCATAACAGCCCCCTAAAAATCTTTAATAAAAGTAACACTTATGAGATTATAATATAAACCTTGCCTCACCTTCTTTCAAGCTTAAAGTTACTTTCCTCCCAATCGGCAAGGTTAAATGATAATCATCATGACCAAATTTAGCTCCAATGACTATAGGAATATTTAAATGACCGAACTTATCTAATAAAATATCCTCATAGCTCATAGGGTAATCTTCCCCCTCTTCTTTAGATCTATAAATATTTTGCCCAACAACTATCGCCTTTACCTTATCTAAACGACCTGCTTGCTTTAAGCTATCCAAAATCCTATCCATTGCATATCTAAAGCCGCCAACCTCTTCAATTAAAAGAATAATTTCTTCATCAGTATACCAATAAGACTCAGGAGTTAGTGCCATAACTGCACTATTACCACCAATTAAAACACCTTTTGCTTCACTAGAAGCCACCGCAGTTAGTACAGACTCTACTTCTAAATCTATCTCTCGCTCATCATCAAAAAGAATTTTTCTTAAATTATCAATTGCGAACTGACGCTCTTCTCCTTCAAAATGAATAAAAACAGGACCACTGTAAGTCTCTAACCCAGCCTTCCTTAATAAAGCTGCTTGAAAGCAAGTAATATCTGACATTCCAACAAAAATTGTGGGATTTTTTCTAATCATTTCATAATCAAGCTTATCAATAACATCTAAAGACCCATGGCCACCCCTTACACAAAAGATGGCTTTAATATCTTTATCTTTAAATGCCTTGTTCAAAGCATTAGCTCGCTGCTGCCCTGTCCCTACAAAATAAGAGTTTTTAGAATTTTTATCAAAATTTTGTTCAATATTTACAACATTCAATCCTAACTCTTGCAACGCATCACGAATCACATAAACATGCTCTTTCTTTCTAGCTCGACCAGAAGGTGACAATAAAACTACTTTATCCCCTCTTTTAAGTCTAGCTGGTATTTGTAACGCCATAATATTCTCCTTTTAAAATAAAATCATGTTAAAAATGCAACACAGTGTCTCATTAATAACTATTAGTTTTATACTTTACCCTTGCACTTGATATATATATACTTTATTATATAAAAGATTAGGAGTATTATCAACAAAAAAGAAGGTTAGTGTTTTGAAAATTCTAAGTTACATCACAGCAATCTTATTAACTGCAAACCTTGCGGTTGCTCAATCTATTTCAGATCAAGAGCTACAAGATAGATTTAACAAGGCCTTTAGCGTGTTTAACCAACAAAGCGCTGAAGCAGAACAAGACTTATCAAAGATGTCAGAAGAAAAAACTAACCCTAAAGTAATTGAAAAACCTATATCTCTTGAAGATGAAAGCCAAACAAACATTGTTAAAAAGTCAAATAGCGAAGTTATTACAAGTGAACAAAAAGGACCTGTAACTCAAACATTAGCAATCCCTAAAGTTCGTATCAATAACCAACTAAATGCAAGCAACTTTATTTTACTTAAAGAAAGACCTGTTCTAGTAGATATGCAAAATGCCAATTTAAAGCAAATTGTACAAGAAGCACTAAACCAAGTAACACACGGAGAGCGTTGGACAATCAGATGGAGACTAAAAGATGAGAACAAGTACTTATTAAAAGAAAGAATTAATTTAACTGCAGAAGTGTCATTTGACAGTTTCATCGGTAATATGCTTGAAACAATTACAAATACATCTGGAATCAGATTAACAACAAAAGTTTTTAACCAAAATCGAATTATTATCATTACTGATAGTTTCTAAAAATAAAAGGACATGCACATGAAAAATCTTTTATTAGCATTAACACTGGTACTTGGGGGGTGCTCAGCTTACTACGAAGAAGAAGTAAGACCATTCTCTGAGCAAGAAATACAAGATGCAATGAATCAAATTAAAGCAAAATCAGCTTTAAAAGAAGGCACATTCCACATGCAGCCTGTTTCAAGCACGTCTTCAGTACGTGTAGATGACAATATTAAACTAAAAAAACCAAACCTTCCTCCTTATGATGTTGTATATGTGCAGACAGATCTTGAGGATATCTTACTAGAGCTAGCAAACTCTTCTGGAGAGACCGTGGTAATTCCTCAAAGTGTTAGAGGTAGAAAAATAACACTTTCACACTCTGGTGCTAACTTCCAAGAAATGCTAGGTTTAGTTTTATCTAAAGCTGGCTACAGCTACAACTACTCAGACGGCATTTGGAATATTACTAGATACCCTGTAAGAAACTATGTTTTAGAAATTGGTCAATCAGCAAGAACTGGTTCATTAGATACTTCTGAAATTAGCTCAAGCTCTGATTCCGATTCTGATTCTGATTCTGATTCTGGCTCAAGCTCTGATTCTGACTCTGGAAGTGGCGATTTAGAAACAAAATATGAGGATGTTGTTTGGGATGAAGTTAATGATGTTATTTCTGAGCTAATTAAATTCGGTGACTTTAAGTCTACAAGAACCAAAGAAGTAGCTGTTCAAAGTACAAACTCTGATACTTCAAACCTTGGAAGCAACTTCACAATTGTTGACGATGAAAATATTCAAGAAACTACCCAATCTAAAACACTAAGCAATAGTGAAGTTATTTTAGATGATGATAACATTGACCCTTGGTATAAAGTTACAAAATCAGCAGGCCTGATTACTGTTCGTGCAGCTCCTGAAGCTCACAAGCAAATTGAGAAATACCTAGAGCAAACTCAAGAATCTCTACACAGACAAATTTTTGTTGAAGTTAGAATTGTTGGTATTTCAGAAGCTAAAAAAACAAACCGTGGTATTCAATGGAGTATTGATGGCTTACTAAAAGGAGGCTTTACCCCAACAAATACTATTGACGAGTCAACCATATCTGGAGGATTCTTAAAAGTTTCAAATTCAAATCAAGAAATTGATGGTATAGTTGAAAATATGGCTGAAATTACAGATGTACAATTAATTTCTACACCGCAAATTTTAGTTAGAAATAACCAATTAGGTTATGTGAAAATTGTAAATCAACTAGCTTATATTACTACAAAGACTGAAACTGAAACAACAGACAGTGGCACTCTAACAACAAGAACTGATACTGTTAATAATACTGATGTTGGTACAATCTTATCTGTTCTACCTTATATTGGTAAAAACAAAGTACAAATGAGGTTAAGACTTTCAGTAGCTCAACAATCTGGTACAATTAAAACAACATCTGCAGTAGCCGGTGGAGATGCTATTACTAACGATGTTCCAGTAACATCAAGCAATATTATCGACCAAGATATGATTTTAGACTTTGGTAGATTATATGCTCTTGGTGGCTATGTTGAAGACCAAAAAGATTTAGGAGAAAGCTATGTTCCTGGATTTAACCAGCTACCTGGATTCTCAGAATTAATGAGAAGATCTAAAAACAAAGGTACAAAAACTCGTTTTGTTATCTTTGTTAAAGTTAACCGAGCTTAATAACAAAAATATAAAAAGACCACTGATATAATCATGGTCTTTTTTATATCTATAAATACAACCAAAACAAGATAAAAAATGAAACTATTAATTTTAACACTAACAACTATAATAATATCATTCAACTGCCTTGCTTTAAGCAAACAAGAAAAGGTAGATTTAATTGCTAAAAAAACAGATATAGTATCAAATTGCATTTTATTATTTAAAACAAAATCTTTATACAATAAACAACACAGCAATAAAAACCTATACAAAGGGTACAAGCAAAAAGGTAAAGATGCATCAAAACTATATGACTTTTTATTATTTGGGATAGGATTAGACATGCAAGGCGTTGAAACAAAGCATCAAAAACTAAAAACAGATTTAGAGTATAAATTATCTCACGATACAAAAGAGACTTTAAAAATATATCAAAAAATAGCAAGTTCAGGAGTTACAAGAGAAGAACAAAATTGTAATATAATTTTAAAATATCCTAGAACTGCTTTGGATATTGCTAAAGCTACAAAACCATTTTACCCAAAAGACTATCAAAACTTTAAGGCAACAAGGTTAACAAACTGCAAAACATCATGCAATAAAAACAAGCATGTTAGCCTATGGGACCAAAAACATACATCTACTCAAAAAAAACACACCAACAACAACACAAAAAGAAATAAAAACCTTTATATTCAAAAAAAATCTGAAATAGTTCATTCATGTATATACTTATATAAAAATCTATCTAACATAGGAAAACACAATAAAAACACATCTTTATATAAGCACCACAAAGCAAATGCTCAACAAGGCCTTGACTTATACCTATATATGCTATCGAAAACAGGAAAGACTAAAAGAAGCATCTACAACAGCTACGTAAGTCAACTAGATACAGATGCAAGAAGCAAGACAACATGGGGCAAAATCTTAATAGAAAGATTAAAAAAAATACCTGAGGCTAGCTTTACAGGATCTTATACATATGAACAAATTTGTAATGAAACTTTAAAATCACCATACTATGCATTAAATCTAAGCAAAATCATTAAAAAGTTTTACAAACGAGACTATGAGCAATAGTACCCCCTTCTTTTAAACAAAGAAGGGCTTATTTTAGTTTGTTATTTAGATTGAGCTGATAGTTTTGATATTAACCTTAGCATGAATCTCATTTTGAGAAAGCACTGGCACTTGAGGCATAGCTCTGCTGGTTACTGTTCTTACCATACGACGTGATGATGCTGAACATAAAATAACAGGATTTAAACCTTGAGCCATAGCGTGCTCAATCTTATCTTTAGCAGCTTTTAAGAAGCCTTGAACCTTGCTTGGTTCCATTGCCACATTTAAACCATCTTGAGCACCTAAAAACTCTGTTTCCCATGCTGCTGACAATGATATTACTGGAATAATTCCTTCATGATTTACATAACCATGACAAATCTGACGAGATAGCCTTGTCCTAACAAGATCTGTTAAAGCTGTTACATCTTGAGTTTTTATTACTGCATCTGAAAGAGCTTCTAAAATTGTAGGTAAATCTTTAATTGAAACACGCTCTTCAAGCAGGTTTTGTAGAATTCTTTGGAATGTACCAACTGTTAATTTTGCAGGAATTAATTCTTCTATTAGTTTTTCATGATTTGGTGTTAAATCTTCAATTAACTTTTCAACCTCATTACGAGTAAGAAGATCTGGCATATTATCTTTAATAATTTCTGTCATATGAGTTGTAATAACCGTTGAACAATCAACAACTGTATAACCGTTAAATGATGCCTCTTCTCTTTGGTTTTCATCAATCCATTTAGCTGGTAAGCCAAATGTTGGTTCAATTGTATCAATACCATTAATTGGTAAACTTGTCCCTGTTGGATCCATCGCTAAAAGCTTATCTGCTTCTAAACCAGACCTTGCAATCTCAATGTCTTTAATTGATATAGCATAACCACCTGGCTCAAACTGCATATTTTCTCTAATTCTAATATTTGGCACAACAAAACCAACTTCACGAGCTAATTGGCGACGCATTGACTTAATTTGCTCCATTAAACGTCCACCTTTTGACGCTTCAACTAGTTTTAATAAGCCATAACCAAGTTCAATTTTAAGAGTATCAATTGCAAGAGCTTCAGTAAGAGAGTCTTCTTCTTTTGTTGCTGCCGTTGCAACTTCTTCGGCTTTACTTTCTGTTTTAGCATTTTCTTCTGCTTGTTTCTCAGCATCTTTTTTCTGCATTAAATAATAACCATAATAACCAGAAGCACCCGATAAAGCCCAGAACATAAGCCCTGGCATATTAGGAATTGTACCAATTAGAAATAGAACTGAAGCAACCATAAAGAATGTTTGATGATTTGTACCAAGCTGTTGGTAAATAGCATTACCAACGGCCTTATCATCACCTGATTTAGCAATTAGAATACCTGCTGAAATTGAAATAATAAGAGCAGGAATTTGAGCAACTAAGCCATCACCAATAGTCATAAGCAGATAAGCATCACTAACGGCATCAAAGCTCATATCATGGCTTACCATACCAATTGAAACACCAACAACAGCATTAATTGCAGTAATAATTAAACCGGCGATAGCATCACCTCTTACGAACTTACTGGCACCATCCATTGCCCCGAAGAAACCTGTTTCTTCTTCTAGTTCTTTACGACGCTCTCTAGCACCTTCTTCTGTAATCATACCTGCGTTAAGATCAGCATCAATCGCCATTTGCTTACCAGGTAGAGAGTCCAATGTGAAACGTGCTGATACTTCTGCAATACGACCAGAACCTTTTGTAACAACCATAAAGTTAACAATTACTAAGATGATAAATAGAATCAAACCAATAATAAATTCTCCGCCCATAACAAAATGACCAAATGTTTCAATAACCTTACCAGCAGCAGCTGACCCATTATGCCCTTCAGATAGAATTAACCTTGTTGATGCTACGTTTAAAGAAAGCCTAAACATTGTAGTAACCAATAAAACTAACGGAAACACGCTAAATTCAAGAGATTTTTGAATTAATAGAACTGTAAATAGAATCACAACTGAGAATGTAATATTAAGCGCGAAGAAAAAGTCTAACATCCATGATGGTAGAGGCACAAATAAAATAATTAAAACACCAACAATACCTATAGATAGGGCAATTTCTGATTGTCTTAATTTTGCAAATAAACTGTTCATTGATTAATTATTATTCTTTATAAATTATATATCTTTATTTGGATTGGGTATTAGCTTTAGCCACGTACCTTGCTTCAATTGCATTTCCATATCAAATTCGTCGTACAATCCGTTAAATAATTTAAACCATTCTTGGTCAAAGTGAATGTATGGAATATTATCTTTAGATAAATCTTTAGCTGATTCAAAGCCCGTTGCTTGTTTTGTTTTTATAACCAAAGGCTTGATTTTTGACTTTTGCTTTGAAGTTAGTTCAACTAAATTATCTTTTATAAATAATATATCATCTAGCATGTGTTCGTCAAATGATTTTTTACTATTAGACGATAAAACTATTGTCCTAAAGTTATTTTTATAATCTTCATGGTCTCCATTTTGATCAAGATCGTCTAATTGCTTAACATATATATAGTAATATGTAGTGTTAACATTTAACAATTGATAGATAAAATTACTAGATGTTTCAAAGCTAAATAATTCCTCGCCTTCTTTCATTTGATCTGTATATTTAGAGGTTAATGACTTAGCATAACTACTATATTTGTTCTCTTTTACATTTTTAAAAAAGTCTTTTCTAGCATGTGATCTTAAACCAAATAAATCAGCGATAACATCTAATGATGTTCTATTTCTATCGTCTGAAAAGTTATTTAAAGTAACTTTGATTCCTTTAGTATAGTTATAACCTAAAGGATCTCCTGACATAACTCTAGCTTGATATAACTCTGGCATTGTTATTTTTAATCCTTGTTTCTTTAAATAAGCTATATTTTTATAACCATAAATACCGCTCATTGAGTCTTTAACAGCTTTCATTTGACTATAATTATCTTGTTTTATTATAAACTCAGACTTGCCTTTACCAGAATACCCATAAGCCATTCCATCAAGCTGTCTATAAAACTCATCTTGATTATAATACTCTAACATTTCTTTCCAAGTATAAGAGCCCTGCTCAATTCTAGCCGCTCTATCTTTTCCTCTAGGATGAGTTCTAAGAACATAACTCTTATTTTTAATCGGAGTTTTTAAGTTTTCATTTAAATTATTTAAGTCTAAATAAATATCATTTTGTTTTTGAAAAGCTAAATAAGTTGAACGCATATTAATGGTTGGAATATCCATTTTTTTTAAATAACGCACTGCAAGATCATCTGCCTCATATTCCATATGCCTAGAATAAGCATAATCAAGGCTATCGGTTTTATTTTTCTTTTTAAAAACAGATAAAATACCGCCTAAAGCCCAATTTTTAAAAGCCCTAGTTGAGTAACCTTTAACCGTATGTCGAGCATTAATATGCCCTGCTTCATGAGCCATAACACCCATTAAAGCAGCCTCATCCATTAAAATTGGTAATATTCCTCTATTTATAAACATATACCCTGGAGCTGCATAAGCATTTAAGACATCATCATCAACAAAATAAAAAGAAAAATCTTTTTCTGGACGCTCACCTACACTATAAACCTTTTCAGCAAGGTTTCTAAAATACTTTTGCTTTTCTTTATCTTTATAAAACTTAGAATTTGAGACTGTCTTTCGAGAGTCTCGACCTATTTGATACTCTTCTGTTTCATCTAAAACAACAAAATCCAGGTTATTTGTTGCTGGATTTTTAGCACAAGATGTAATTAATAATAATAAACAAAGACACACAAATCTCATCAATTTTTACTCCGCAATTTCTACCTTATATTTATCAAATTGAGGCAACGGGTCTTGATGAAGCTTATAAAAACCTAATTCATCGGCACTAAAACCAAAACTTGCACCAATTAACTGAGCAATATTCATTTCTGGAAGATTTATTCGTTTGCCAAGTTTTTTCTCTGCTTTTTTCTGGTAAGCACCTAAAGCCATATCACATAATGTACAAGGTGAAACCATAATATCAGCACCTTTTTCTTTAGCAGCTAAACTATGACCACCCGACATTGATAAAAACTCAGATTCATTAGGTAACATATAATGGAATCCACAGCATTTATCTTTACCAGAATAATCAACAACCTCAGCACCTAATGTCTTTAAAATTTTATCTAAATAAAGAGGATGCTCACCCCCCTTACCATCAAAAATTTCTTGAGGTCGAATACCATGACAACCATAAAATGGAGCAACTCTTAAACCATTTAACGGAGCTTTAATTTGTTTCTTTACCTTATCAATACCCAAGTCATCAACCAAAACCCAAATAAGATGTTTAATTTCTATTGTTCCTTGATATGGCCTAACACCTGCTTTTTCTAAAACTATATTTACTTTTGCCAACAATTCAGGCTCTTCTTTAAAACGCTTATTAGCCATAGTAAAAGTTTGTAGACAAGTATTACAAATTGTTAGAATATCTTTACCCATTTCTTCAGCTTGTGAAAAAATTCTTGCATTAACAGCTAACCCTGCTGCTAAATCATGCTCTTGCAGATTCCCTGCCCCACAACAGCTTGCTTTAGGCATATCATGTAAAACAACATTCAGTTTTTCGCAAATTGCTCTAGTTGCTAAATCAGCTTCTATTTGTATTTGCTTTGCTGCACAGCCTGGGTAATAGGCATATTCTAAGGTCATAAAATTCTCCTAAAATCTTTATTTAAATTCTACATTACTAGCTGAAACCCAAACAGACAAGCCATTTGTTCTAGTCCTAATCCATTTATTATTTTCACCACTTATTTCTAAAATAGGTAGTTCAGCACCTTTTTCAATAATTCCAACTTTTCTATTTGAACTTAATGATTCAAATGCTGTTGTATTTTTTAATATAACAATAGTTGTTGGTTCTGCTTTAACAACGTGCTCGTCTTTAACAGGTTGTTTATCACCTTGAACAACATGCGATGCTTTATTTTGAAACTTGGCAAATAAGTCTGCAATAGACATTCCTTCTTGATTTATATACATCATACCACCAAGGCCTAATATTGCTAAGCCAACTAAAGTTGAAGGTGGCTTTTGCCCTGCTGGGCCTGTTCTTCTCATATTTCTCATTTCTCTGTTCTCTTTTTTTATTTTAAAATAATATCATTTGTTTTTAACCATAGATAAAGACCATTTACTTTTGATTTAACCCAAAACTTATCTTCTGAAACCTCTAAAACCTCTAACTCAACACCTGAGTCGATATAAGTAAAAGGCTTCTTGCTTTTCATTGTTTGGAACCCATCTGTAATTTTATTAGTTAAAAGAGCAGTTGGATTTTCAAGAGCTTTCCTTTGCTGCTCTCTTCTTAATCTTTCTTGTTCTTTTCTTAAAGCATACTCTTGTTTTTTTGCTGTTATTTTTTCTTGTATAACCGCTTGCTGCTCCTGCCTTACAATTTCTTGCTGAGCCTGCTTAATATCTCTTCTTTTATTACTTTCGATATAATTATAACCTAAAACAACTACAAAAGCAGCCACAATTAAAATTCTAATTTGATTAACTTTTGGACTATTTGGATCAATCATAATAAACTCCCCTATTTTCTAACCAGCACCAGGCCCGTCATCTTCTTTTTTTGTTTCTACATTAATTGGATTTTCTTTTAGCTGTTTAAAAATCGCATCAATTTCTTCAAAGCCTTCCACTTTCTCTGAAAATATTGGTGGTATTTTACCTTTTTTAGCTAAATGAACTGCATTTGGTAACTGCTTGATAGCACCAAACAGACCAAATGTTTTCAAGATCATCCAAAACTCATTCAATAAACCACCTTTTGCAAGGTCATTTTTAAATACCATAGCATGTTTTGCACCTTTATTATTTGTAATGCCAGATTCTATAGCTCTGGTTCTTAGCTTAACGATAGCTTCCATTGGTGCAACGCCTTTAGGGCAAGCATCTATACAAAGCCCACACCTTGTACAGTCCCAAATCCCATTTTTCTTACTTAACTCTTTTAGACGTTTTTTCTTTTGTCCTTCACGCGGATCAGCTACAAAACGGAACATTTTAGCTAGCGCTGCCGGACCTAAATAATTTTTATTTTCAGCTAATGCTGTACAATCTGAATAACATGAACCACACATAATACAGTTCGATACCATATTAACTTGCTCATATGAAGTTTTATCAACTTGCTCTACTTTTTCAGATCCTTCTTGAATAAACGGATTATTCTTTTCAATCTTTTCATAAAAAGGAGTAATATCTACTACCAAGTCTTTAATTACCGGCTGATTTTTTTGCGGAGATATTTCTAAAATCAATTCTTCATCACTGTTTAAATCAACCATATCTTTAACTTTAGTACGACATGCTAAACGAGATCTATTGTTAATAAACATTCCGCAAGATCCACAAATTGAAGCACGGCATGAACGTCTAAATGTTAATGAACCATCTAAGTCAGCTTTAATAGTTTCTAAAGCTTGGAGAACTGTTGTTGCTTCAGTGCATTCTAATTGAAAAGTTTCAAGATAAGGTTTTTTATCTTCACCCATTCTATGAATATTAAATGTAACTTGTTTTTTTAATTCTATCATCGCAAGCTCCTTAATACACACGTTCAACAGGTTTGTAACGATCATTATTAACTAATCTTACTGGTTCATAAGAAATAACAACATGACCTTTATCATTTATGCTTGCAATTGTATGTTTACGATAGTTTTCATCATCTCGAGCAGGGTATTCTTCCCTGGTATGAGCTCCTCTTGATTCTTTTCTCTCTAAAGCTGACTTGACTGTTGCTTCTGCCAGTAGAATTAAATTACCAAGCTCTAAAGTCGTTAATAAATCTGTATTAAAACAATCTGACTTATCATCAACACATACTTTTTCAAAATCAGCTTTGACTTCTAAGATTTTTTCTAAGCCTTGAGCTAATAATTCTTCATTTCTAAAAACACCAACAAACTTATTCATTGCTTCAGTTAATTTTTCTCTTAGAATAGCAGGTCTAATTCCTGATTCTGAACTTTGATTTTTAATTTTATTAAGTAGCTCAACAGTATCTTTACATACATCTTCATCAACCGTTAAATCTTCTTGCTGAATATAATCTTGCTTGATAAAGCGAACCATTTCTTTACCAACAAACTTACCAAAAACGATTGTTTCAAGCAATGAGTTAGCACCTAATCTATTTGCCCCATGTACAGATGTGCATGATGCCTCACCTGCAGAATACAAACCTTTAACATTGGTTTGTCCTAGTTTTTCAGTCCTAATACCACCCATTGTATAATGACAAGTTGGACGAACTGGAATTGGTTTATCAACCGGATCAACTCCTTCAAAATCTATTGATAGCTGTCTGATTTGAGGAAGACGTTCTAAAATCAAATCACGTCCTAAATGCCTAACATCTAAAAATACAGCACCGTCAACACCGTTACCAGCCATAATTTCCATAGCTTCAGAACGCGATACAACATCTCTACTTGCTAGCTCTAATTTATTTGGAGCATATTTACTCATAAAACGCTTACCATCTTTACCAATTAAGTAAGCCCCCTCGCCTCTAACACCTTCAGAAATTAAAATACCTGAAGTTTTTAAACCTGTTGGGTGAAACTGAACAAATTCTAAATCTGCTAAATTAGCTCCTGCTTTCATTGCCAAAGCAATACCATCACCGGTATTAATCATTGCATTTGTATTAGCTTTATAAACACGTCCATAGCCACCTGTAGCAATTAAAACTGTTTTTGCTCTAATAACTTCAAGCTTACCTGTTGCAATCTCCATAGCTACAACACCACAGGCATGTCCTAGTTTGTTTTTTATAATTTTTAATAAGTGATATTCTTGATAAATATGAGTTCCGTGTTTAATTGCTTGCTCCCATAATGTATGCAACATTGCATGACCTGTTCGATCAGCTGCATATGCTGTTCTTGCAAAACTTGCACCTCCAAAAGCACGCTGAGCAATTGAGCCGTCTTCATTTCTTGAAAATGGGCAGCCTAGATCATCTAAATCTAAAACAGCTTGCGGAGCTTCTTTACACATTAGCTCAATTGAATCTTCATCACCGATAAAATCAGCACCTTTTACCGTATCATAAGCGTGATCTCTCCAGTCATCATCTTTATCAATTGCAGCATTTACACCACCTTGTGCTGCACAAGAGTGAGATCTTAATGGATGTACTTTTGTTAATACCGCAACATCTAAATCAGCAGTAATACCTTCAAAGGCTGCTCTTAGGCCTGTTAACCCAGCTCCAACAATTAAAATATCATGAATTTTCATACGCTTTTATAATCTATTTCTTTTTATTTTTCTAAAAAAACCAATCTATAAAAGTATAGACTGGTTTTATTTTTTCATCAAGGCTATAGGCAAGTAAAAACACACAATTGCTTATTATTAACTACCTTATGTTGTTTTTTTATTACTATACATATTTTCATCTGCTACTTTAATTAAGTCATCAAGCAATAAATCATTTGTACTTTGAGTAAATCCAATTGAAGCACTTACCGGTATTTTATGCTCTTTAAACTTCATATTTTTTGTAAGCAATTGTTTAAACTTATCCATAACAGCTTCATGTTTATCAAAAATAATCATAATAAATTCATCACCTCCATTACGCCCATTTAAACCTTTAGGGTTAGCTTTTTGCATAGCTTCGGCTACAAATTTTAAAGCCTCATCTCCTGCGTCATGTCCATAAATATCATTAATAGCCTTAAACTTATTCAAATCGATAAAGCATAGGTAAAAATCTTCTTTTTTATAAATTAAGTCTTTTACTTGTTGCTCTAAAGCACCCCTATTTTCAATAGCTGTTAAAGCATCTTTTGTTGAAACATTTAAATAGTAGTTTTTATTTATAGTATGAAAATCTAATTTTGATAGCTTGTAGCTTTCACCTTTTTCTAAAGCAAGAAGATCAATAATTAAATTTTTAGGAACTCCTAATATTTCAGAAGACTTATCAATATCATTATGAGTAAAACTCATTGTTGATTTAGCTAAATCAATTGCATGAATAACATTATCTTCTGATGCGGTAATATATTTTGAACGCAGCTCTGTTTCTTTTTGCTTTTTAGATTCAAT
>DMEM01000186.1 GCA_003450915.1 Alphaproteobacteria bacterium | reverse complement strand
ATCACTTTTTATACCGTGGATGATAATTGCAGTAGCCATATTTATTATAAGTATGCTTATAACATCTGTAAAACTTAAATTTAATTTAAGTGATATTGTCAAAGTTTCTAAATCAACCGTAATGGTTAATTCTTTATTTATTGGCTTTGTACTATTTTGGATTATTGAGCTAAGGCATTTTATTGTATATGATGAAGCCTTCTTCTTTAGAATAATTCAAATAAACCTATTTTAATAACGAAAAAAGCCCCTTTTGGGGCTTTTTTGCTTGAGTTATATTAAACTATTTCTCAAGTATTTTCTCAATTTCATCTATCAACTCTTCTGATATCTGCTCTCCTGACCTTGTAGATTTTGGAGACGTATTATCGATATTTGGCTCGGTTTCTGCCTTTCTTGCATCATCAAGCATTTTATTCATGAAAGCTTCAACCTCTTCAAGCGTTTTTAGCTCATTTTTCAGTTGCTCAATATGCATTGTCCCTTCTTTTTTAGGATCAAATAAATAGGGTTCCATGATTTCATTTAAGAAATCAGCATTCTCCTGTTTGGAATCCTCCAGAGTTTGTTGGTACTCATCTGAGTTAAAATAATTAACCGTCTTTTCATACAGAATGTCTGGCTCACTCTCATAGTTGTCCCTTATGTTCTTCAGGTAGAAAACTGTTGAAAATGATGCTACAGCAAGTAAAACAACAGGTACAATCTTCATGACAAATCCTTATTCTTAATTAGTTTTTCCGCTCATGATATTACGAGCTATCACAAAACGGGAGGGATAGGTATGCTTTTTTATGTGGTTTTTTACAAAAAAACTACTGACATAATAGATATTTAGCAGCTTAAAACTTACCATAAAAACTACAATATACAATTAGTTATATTTACCCTTAAAAAAAATAATGTATTTCGCAACGCACAATAGAAAGTTGATTGATTTGAGTATTTTTAATTGAAAAACCTTAAAAAACAGGTTAAATTATTTGCAACTTAACTAAAAATCAAAAAAATAATAAAAAGGTAATATGCAATGCAAGATACAAATATCGAGCAGTTGAAGTCTAATTTCTCAACTGATGTATTATTAGAAATTTATGAAAAAATGCTACGTTTCCGTAGAATGAGCGAAAAAACAGCTCAAATGTACCAGCAAGGTATGATTGGTGGTTTTTGTCATTTATACACAGGGCAAGAAGCAGTTTTAGCCGGCACATTCGCTGGCTGTAAAGAAGGTGATGATCACATTACATCATACCGTTGTCACGCACATGCACTAGCTTGCGGAGTTTCAGAAAAAGAAGTTTTAGCAGAGCTAACAGGCCGTGCCACAGGCATTTCTAAAGGTAAAGGTGGCTCAATGCACATGTTTGCTCCAGAAAAAGGTTATTGGGGCGGTCATGGTATTGTAGGGGCTCAGGTTCCATTAGGAACAGGTATTGCTTTCCACCACAAATACATGAATCAAGATAATATTTGCGTAACATCATATGGTGATGGTGCGGCAAACCAAGGTCAAATTTTTGAAGCAATGAACATGGCTTCTCTATGGGGCTTACCAGTACTTTATGTTGTAGAGAACAATGTTTATGGCATGGGTACAGCTGCTAAAAGAGTATGTGCTGGTGAATTATTTGAACGTGGACAAGCTTTTGACATTAAAGGTGAAAAGGTTGACGGACAAGATTTCTTTGCCGTAGCTGAAGCAGTAACAAGAGCTAGAAAATTCATTCTTGAAGAAAAACGCCCTTACATTATTGAAATGGATACTTACAGATACAGAGGTCACTCAATGTCTGATCCTGCTAAATATAGAAGTAAAGAAGAAGTGCAAGCTGTTAAAGAAAACCGTGATCCATTAATGAATATGTTCGATTACCTAATCGATGAAAGAGGATTAACAGAAGAACAGCTTAAAGAACTTGATAAAAAAGTAAAAGCAAACCTGCAAGACGCTGTAGACTTTGCAACAACATCGCCATTACCAGATGCATCTGAGTTAATGACAGATATTTTACCAAGATAAGGGATTTAGATAAAATGACTCAAACATATAAAACAACTTATAGAAACGCTCTTCGTGATGCAATGTCTGAAGAAATAAGAAGAGATGAAAAAGTATACCTAATAGGTGAAGAAGTTGCTGAATATAACGGTGCTTATAAATGTTCACAAGGTATGTGGGAAGAATTCGGAGATAAAAGAGTAATCGATTCTCCAATTACAGAATATGGTTTTACTGGTATTGCAGTAGGTTCAGCGATGAAAGGTCTTAGACCTATTGTTGAATTCATGAGCTGGGACTTTTCTATGCAATCATGTGATCACATCATTAACTCAGCGGCTAAAACTCATTACATGTCTGGTGGTAAGGTTTCATGTCCAATCGTATTTAGAGGCCAAAATGCTGCATCAGGTCGCGTTGCCGCACAACACTCGCAAGACTTTGCCGGTTGGTATGCAAATATTCCAGGATTAAAAGTTTTAGCTCCAGCTAACGCTTATGATGCTAAAGGTTTATTAAAAGCAGCTATTCGCGATAACGCTCCTGTAATTTTCTTAGAGCATGAAAAACTTTACGGAATGGAAAATGAAATGCCAACAGATTTAGACTTTACAGTTGAAATTGGTAAAGCGAACGTTATTAAAGAAGGTACTGATATTTCTTTAATCGCTTATTCTTATCCTGTAGAAGTAGCTAAAGAAGTTGCTAAAAAACTTGAAAAAGATGGTATTTCAGCAGAAGTTATCGATCTAAGATCAATTAGCCCTCTAGATGAAACAACAATTCTTGATTCTGTGAAGAAAACTTCAAGAGCTGTTATTATTCAAGAAGCATGGAGTTATGCATCAGTAGGTGATTCAATCGCTAGCTTAATTCAACAAAAAGCATTTGATTACTTAGATGCTCCTGTTTTAGTTGAAAGTGGTGCGGCTACTCCAATGCCATATGCTGAAAACTTAGAAAAATTAGCATTACCACAAGTTGATGTTATTGTTGATAAAATTATTAAAATGGTTAATAAATAACTACTTTTGTCATCCTGAACTTGTTTCAGGATCTCTGCGGTAAATAAATATGTATTAAATTTACTTCTGAGATTCCAGATCAAGTCTGGAATGACAGCTATGAAGAAAAAATAAGGAAAATAAAAATGCCTATAGATATTAGAATGCCAAAACTATCTCCAACAATGACAGAAGGCCGCTTAGCTAACTGGACTGTTGCAGAAGGTGATGAAGTTTCAGCTGGCGACGTTATCGCTGAAGTAGAAACAGATAAAGCAACAATGGAAGTTGAAGCTTTAGAAGACGGTATTATTCATAAGATTATTATTCCTGGCGGTAACGACGTTAAAGTTGGTGTTGCTATTGGTGTAATGGCTGAAGAAGGTGAAGAAATACCAGCTGATTATGAACCAACAAATGAAGTAGCAAAAGAAGCTCCTGCTGAAGAATCAATAGGTGAAGCTCCTGCTATGACAGAAATTAAGCAAGAGAAGGTTGCTATGCCAACTCAAGCTAAAGTCGAAATGCCTAAGCAAGTTAAAGCAGTAGGCGCAGCTATTAAGAACAAAGTTCCATCTCAAGGTGGTAAAAAAGCTTCTCCTTTAGCTCGTAAACTAGCTGATGAGCTAGGTATTGATTTAGATTACGTTACAGGTTCAGGCCCATATGGCAGAATTACAAAATCAGATGTTGAAGCAGCTGCTGTTTTAGGCGGTGGTTCAGGTTCATCAGTATTTAAACGTGATGTAAATGAAGCTAAACAAATCCCATTAACAGGTATGAGAAGAGCTATTGCTTCAAGATTAACAGAATCTAAGCAAATGACTCCTCATTTCTATCTTTCAATGGATGTTAAAATGGATGATTTACTAAAAGTTCGTAAACAGCTAAACGAAAATGCAGATGGTAAATTCAAACTTACAGTTAATGACTTTATCGTTAGAGCTTCAGCTTTAGCATTAAACGATTATCCTGCTGCAAACGCTAGTTGGAACGTTGATGAAATCATCGAATATGGTTCAGTAGATATTTCAGTTGCTGTAGCAATTGATGGAGGTCTAATTACTCCAATCGTATTTGACTCAGAAAACAAAAATATATTTGATACATCAGCAGATGTTAAATCATTAGTTAAACAAGCTAAAGAAGGTACACTTAAACCAGAGCAGTTCCAAGGTGGCGGATTCTCAATTTCTAACCTAGGTATGTTTGGTGTTAAGAATTTCCAAGCTATTGTTAATCCACCTCAAGCAGCTATTTTAGCAGTAGGTGGTACAGAACAAAAAGTTACTGTTGAAAATGGTGAATTTAAAGCTGCAAGCGTTATGAACTTAACATTAAGTGTTGACCACAGAGTTATTGATGGTGCATTGGGTGCAGAACTATTAGGTAGAATTAAACACTACCTAGAAACTCCAACATTACTTGTTGTTTAAGAATAAAAGGAAATAATAAAATGACTAAAAAATTTGATACAGTTGTTATTGGTTCAGGCCCTGGTGGTTACGTAGCTGCAATCAGAGCAAGCCAATTAGGACAAAAAGTTGCTATTATTGAAAGAGAAAACTTAGGTGGTATTTGCTTAAACTGGGGTTGTATTCCAACTAAAGCACTGCTTAAATCATCTGAAATTAAGCACATGATTGAAAATGCTGAGGCTTTTGGTATTAAAGCTGAAATTACAGATATCAATCCAGCTAAAATTGTTGAAAGATCAAGAAATGTATCTTCTAACTTAAACCAAGGTATTGGTTTCTTAATGAAGAAAAACAACGTTGAAGTTATCGAAGGTTTTGCTAAGTTTGTTTCAGATACTGAAGTTGATGTAGAATTAACAGCCGGTGGTAATGAAACAGTATTTGCTGATAACTTTATTGTTGCAACAGGTGCTAGAGCTAAAGAAATTCCAGGTTTCTTAGAAGCTGATGGTGATAAGATTTGGACATACCGTCACGCGATGACTCAAAAATCATTCCCAGAATCACTACTTGTTATTGGTGCTGGCGCTATTGGTGTTGAGTTTGGTTCATTCTACAACACATTTGGTACAAAAGTTACTATCGTTGAGGCTCAAGATACCGTTGTTCCAATTGAAGATAAAGAAATTTCAAAAATCGTTGGTAAATCATTTAAAGAGCAAGGTATGGATCTTAAACTTAAGACTTCTGTAAAAGCTATTGATAAATCATGCGATAAAGTTAAAGTGACTTTATCTAAAGGCAATAAAGAAGAAGTTATCGAAGTTTCAAACGTTCTAGTTGCTATTGGAGTTACTCCAAATACTGAAAAACTAGGTTTAGAAACAGTAGGCATAGCAACTGATGAACGAGGTTTCATTAAAGTTGATGAATACTACAGAACAAACGTAGATGGTATTACTGCTATTGGTGATGTTATTGGTGGCGCTTTATTAGCTCACGTAGCATCTCATGAAGGTATTATTTGTGCTGAAGGTTTAGCAGGAGGCCATCCTCACTTAATGAACTATGACAATATTCCTGGCTGTACATACTGCCACCCTCAAGTTGGCTCAGTAGGTCTAACAGAAGAAAAAGCTAAAGAAAAAGGCTTAAACTACAGAGTTGGTAGATTTAATTACCAAGCTAACGGTAAAGCTCAAGCAACTGGTGATTCAGACTTAGGTTTAGTTAAAACTATCTTTGATAAAGAAACTGGTGAACTATTAGGTGCTCACATTGTTGGTCATGAAGCAACAGAAATGATTACAACATTTGTATTAGCTCAATCACTTGAAGCAACTGATGAATCAATCGCTCAAGCTTGCTTACCACACCCAACATTATCAGAAATGCTAGGTGAGTCTGTACTAGACAGCTTAGGCAGACCTCTAAACTCTTAGATTATATCTTTAAGCGCATAATTAATTTTTATTCACCTTATACTGTAGTTTTACTACACCACAGGTTCGCAAAAAATAATTATCCATCTTAAATATAAGAATCTATAATATATAAAAAACAAAAAGCAGCCGCTAGGGCTGCTTTTTATTTGTTTATCAAAATATCAATCGACTTTTTCGAAATATACCAGGTCATAATCTTTTTTTACCGATTTATATTAACCAGTCGTTCTGAAGCTAAACTTCTTGCTTCTTATTCTTAAAAGGATATTCTGCAATAAGCATTTCTCTTTTATATTCAAGAGACTCACGAACTTTATCAAAAAACACTCCCTCTGCACGCTCTGTAATTCCCAAATTTAACTCATTGTTTTCGATATATAAATCAAATTTTGGAATATTTAGATATTTTAAAGCAATATCTAAATAAACAACAAACATTGCCTTGTCAAGTGGGTATCCGACTACTACAAAGCGAGACCAAAATTGAAGCATATTTATAAGTTCTTGTTTATCTTCGCTTGTTTCTATAGTGCCATTATACATGAGAGTCATAATCCTTGACCATTTATCACCTAGTGATTTCAAATAATCATAGTCAAGGCCGAGAGTTTCTAGCTCTTCTTTAGATGCTAGCTTAGGGAACATATACGCCTCAGTTTCATAATATTTTGGTGGTTCTCCATGTATTTTACGATAAACTTTCGCTTTTAATTCGCTAAAATCATCGCATACAAGATAACCGTATGTATTCGTAATTTCAATTAGTTTTTCAAGCGATACACTTTGTAAGCGTGTTATTCCGGTAAGATTGTACATATACCATCTCCTGTTAAATGGTAAAAGTTATAATAAGAAATACTATTATAGGTGATAATTATATAAAATCAACCCTGATCAAAAAAAAAGCCCAGATATTTTCTGAGTTTTTTCGTGATTTAATTAAATATGGGCTATTGTTCAGCCTTCATCTTATAAGGTACTGAGTCAATAGGAAATCCTTATTTATATGCTCCAGTTTTGCGAATTTTATTCAAATATGCATCATCAACATGTAATTCAAAATTTGTAATATCTAGATACTTTATTGAAAGATCTAGCATTATTACTAAATTTTCTTATTCCATCGATATAGCCTTTAAAACAAATATAAAAATAAACAAATATTTACAGCTAAAAACATTAATGCCATAAACTTCATTTCTGGATAGTTTTTATATTTAAACGGATCATCCTTATCGTCAACACTCATAACAAAAAATAACTCAAAAACAGCAAACCATCTACCAATTTCAAAGTTTAAAACAACTGATCTTTCAATTTCGTTTGTATACTCGGGAATAACTTTATAATCTTTTAAACGCCTTATGATTAAACTTATTACCGAAACAAGGGTAAGAAATACTAAAACCGGAGAAAAGTCTTCTGCAATGTTTGTTTCTACATAAAGATTATAGTAATTATGGTTGACTAATAACAAAGAGACTAAAGATGTGTTAAACATAAATCTATTTGCACGGCCTGTTAAACTAAAAAAGACTTCTATTAGTGCAAATATATGCTTAAATATTGATTCTATAATTTTTATTAAA
>DMEM01000170.1 GCA_003450915.1 Alphaproteobacteria bacterium | reverse complement strand
GATGAGAACCCGAGAAGAGGGTTTGTATCGAGCGAAGCATTTATGCTGAAGCGACAGATCACAAAGAAAGTATTTCTGAGTGACCCGAAGGGCAAGATATGAAATATCGCAGTCAATCCTATATAGATTAAAAATAAACAGTCCTAGTGTTTGTTTTTTTGGATTGATGGTATGTGTTATTAATTGTTCATAGTGATAAGTATAGATCATTTAAGAGGGTTTCTATTATTATATAGATATGAGTGTGCATTTGAAAAATAAGGCTATCACATCTGTGATAGCCTTATTTTTTATGCTGAGAGCATGTAGCGTTCTACTTTTCGATTTAATAGAATCGCTGTTTCGCTTGGTAGGTTGCGGTATAAGTCGCTGGGGTTAGATGCAAACTCATCTTCATCGGGGGTTGCTATGCTTAGCTTTTCTAGTAATTCTTTATCTAGAAGAGGTTTTACTAGGTGTTCAAATATTTGTTCATCACAGCTATCATTAATATCTGGCTTACAGCTGAAGTGTTTACCATAGGCAGATATTTTAGCTTGAGCTGTTAGTTTGCTTCCATTCCTTGTTGCAAATACATTTACTTTATCAATGTTTTCCTTGTTGTCATTGATAAATGCTTTATATTCAGAAAGATCCATTTAGACCTCCATTATTAAAAGTGTAGAAGTGCATATTCATTATATGCATTTAACTGATTAAAGTCAAATAGTGATTGATACTCAATAGAAGCACTTATGGTTTTTTTATATGAGAAATTGTTGACTATAATCTCTTAGTTGTGTTATATGTCTTTCGATGTGTAAAGCATTTTTTACGTTTAATTAAATAACATTAAGGAAAGTGTTATGAAAAGTATTTTATTTGCCTTATTTTTTGTAGTAGGGGTTGTTTTACCTGCCTTTGCTAGTGTCACTTTAGAGCTTAACTATGATGTTATTAATAATCAGAAAATAGCCTATTATGATAGTAAAACAGATGGAGAAACTATTGTTTTTATACATGGTAATTCTTCATCTCTTTCTAGTTTTCAAAAACAGTTGAAAAGTGATTTGGCAAAAAAGTATAGACTGATAGCTATTGATCTGCCAGGGCATGGTCAAAGTCAGCCTGCTGTAGAAACTAGCTTTCATGGTATTTCATATATAGTTGAGCAGTTTTTAATTAAAAATGGGTTTGATGATGGAGTTGTTTTGGGGTGGTCTTTAGGAGGTCATATTGTGTTAGAGATGGCTGAGGAGCTGCCTAATGTAAAAGGTTTTATTGTTTTTGGAGCTCCATCAATTTCAAATCCTATGGATATTGATGCGTTTTTACCAAACCCTGCTATGGCTTATGCTTATAAACAAGAGTTAAAGCAAGAAGAAATGGACTTGTTTGTTTCTTCATTTTTTGCTAATAAGAAAGAAGCTCCATTTAGTTTTCAACATGATGCTCGTATAACAGATGGGTCTGTTAGGGCAGGGATAGGTCTATCAATTGCAACAGGTGCTTATACAGATGAATTAAATGTTGTAGATGGTCTTGATCGCCCTTTGGCTATTTTTCATGGAGAAGATGATGAGTTAGTTAATTTTACTTATTTGTCTAATTTAAGCATTCCAACTTTGTGGAGAGCTCAGGTGCAGGTAATAGAAGATGCCTCTCATACTCCTCAGTACGAAAATTACAAACAATTTAATACTCTTGTTATCGAGTTTGTAAATGATATAACTAAATAGTTCTTATTTATTGTTAATAAACCGCCCAGTAGGGCGGTTTATTATTTTTTTGTTGTTGCTGTTTGTATTTATGCGAGTTATCTATAAAAAGTTGTTGACTGCTGAGTCTTGGTTGTGTTATACCTCTTTTGATGTATAAAACATCTATTGCGTTTAAATGAATAACATTAAGGAAAGTGTTATGAAAAAAGTTCTACTTGCAACACTGTTAGGTCTAGGTTCTTTTTCAGCAAATGCTGCTTATGTTTGTACTGCTGATCCTGTTAATAACCCTGAGTCATGTACTGAAACAACTTCACCATATGCAACAGCTAAAGATGGCGATGTAATCACTATGCAAAACGGAGTTTCGGTTCCTGTGACTCCTAAAATTAAAGTTGTGGCTGCAGCAAATATAACATTTGATTGTAGTAGTAGTGGGGATTTGTGTTCTTTTAAAGGGGCAGGTTTTGACAGGATAGAGAAAGGCGATACAGGTGTTTACAATTTTGTATTTAGTGAGCCTCTTCCTGATGCAAATTATACGGTATCAGATTTTTCTTGTCCATCAAAAACTGTATTTATTATTCCAAAATATGTTAATAAAACAGAAACTGGATTTACATTGATTAGTGGTTTAAAGCAGACTCATTATTTTGGTGATGTGATTAAAGATAATGATGTTTATTGTTCTGTTAGTTTGACGGTAACTGCTTTTAACGAATAGATTTAATTAATAAACCGCCCAGTAGGGCGGTTTTTTTGTGCTTTAATCCTCTGCAGGTATGCCTGTAGTATTATAAATATATTTGCGTTGAATCCAACCTTTTGTCTTGCCGTATGATACTTTGCAAATATCTAGTTCGCAAGCTCTAAGGCGAACTAAAGATCCTGGTTCGAATTTAAGAATGATTTTTTTGCCGTCTCTTTTCTTGTACATGTTTACAAGTTCTTTGTTTTTGCTGTGGATAATACCAAAACGTCTTTTTGAGAAGAACCTTTGATAAATCCAGCCTTCTTCACCGTCAATATCTCTAATTTTGTACCAGCCTTGGTGTTTTGCGACCGCTTCAACCGGCCAATTGCGTTGTTTGTAAACCCATGAAATAGGGTATTGTGTGCCAGGGCCAACTCTTACGTTAACTTCATTTGAAGAAATACTGCCGTAAAGCCCTTCAGTTTCTTGAGTAAAGGCGTTGTTTGAAAAAATCAGAAATGAAATTAAGAAAATTAAGAAAGATTTTTTCAACTTTTAGTCCTTTTGTATTTTGTTTTACCTATTGCACCACGCTTCTTTCTATTATATGTAAAAAGGCACAAAAATTAAAGCTTTCTTATTCTTTCGAGGTTTTAGGTGTTGCGTAAAAAACACACCTTTTGGCACTCTGTATAAGAAAGTGCTAAAAAATTAATTAGCACTCTTGACATGATAGTGCTAATCGGTTAAATTAATATCATAATAATATATTCAAAAACAAATTAATGGAATTTTAACTATGGGAAAATTAAACGATAGAGCAGGATCAGTTCTAAAGTGCTTAATTGATCTATACACTCAAGATGGTAAGGCTGTGGGTTCTAAAGCGGTATGCGAAAATATTGCTGAAAAGATTTCACCAGCTACTATTCGCTCTGTAATGGCAGATTTAGAAGACAAAGGCTTTTTAATTAGCCCGCATACTTCTGCAGGGAGAGTTCCAACAGAAGACGGTTTAAGATATTATGCTCATGATTTAATTAGTATTGACTTAGATGATGAGGTTAAAGAAAAGTTAAAAGAAGCTATTGCTAATGTTAGTGATATTGAGGTTGCAATTAAAACATTATCTGATGTTGTTGCTGATTTAACTTCATACACTGGTATTATTTTGAGCCCTAAAAAAGAGAATGAAATTTTACAAGCTATTAATTTTATGCCACTTGAAGGTGAAAGAGTTTTAGCTATTTTAGTTGCTAAAAGCGGATATGTTGAAAATAGAATTATTGAAATTCCTGCATTGATTCCAGCTGAAGAATTAGCGAAGGCTGCTAAAGAATTAAATGATATTGTTTTTGGTAAAACATTAGAACAAGCTAGAGAAATTATTATAAAAAGCTTACGAGAGCATAAAAACACTCTTGATGTAGCCATGGAAAAGATTTTAGAAGAAGAATTTTCAGAATCTAAGAGTTTAGTTGTTTCAGGTCAGCATAATTTAATTACCTATCCTGAAATTGTTAGAGAAAAGCTAAAAGACTTGTTTGATGTTTTTGAAGAAAAGAAATTAATTATCGGATTACTTAATGTAGTTAAAAGAGCAGAAGGCGTTCAAATTTTTATTGGTAAAGACTGCCCTCTTGAGGCAGCAAAAGAATGCTCAATGATTACTGCATCATACGGTACAAAGAATTCTGAAAGTTTGGGGACAATTGGCGTAATTGGTCCTATGAGAATGAACTATCAGCAAACAGTTTCTATAATCGATTATACAGCTAAGCTGTTAAGCGAAGTATTAGAAAAAAAGGAGAAATAAAATGACAGAAGAAAAAAAAGTAGAAGTTTCTGAAGAAGTTGTTGAAGAGGTTGAAGCAACATCTGAAGAAGTAGTTACTGAAAAATCTGAAGTTGAAGTTTTAGCAGAAGAAAATACAGAACTTAAAAATAAAGTTCTAAAAGCAATGGCTGAAACAGAAAACTTAAGAAAAAGACATCAAAGAGAACTAGCTGATGCAAATAAATATGCAGCAACTAAGTTTGCAAAAGAAATGCTAGCCGTGCAAGACAATATGCTTAGAGCATTAGAATCTTTAGATAAGGTTGAAACACAAGATGAGCACTTAAAAGGTACTCTAGAAGGAATTAAAATGGTTTCATCTCAACTAGAGAATTCATTTACTCAAGCAGGTATTGAAAAAATTAAAGCGCTAGGCGAAAAGCTAAACCCTGAGCTTCATCAAGCAATGGCACAAGTAGAGTCAGAAGCTGAAGCAGGTACAATTATTGAAGAATTTCAATCAGGCTATACAATACACGGTCGAGTTTTACGTCCTAGCATGGTAGTTATAGCCAAATAATCAGATAAAGGGATATCTTTTTCGTTATTTACTCGCTTATTTAGAAATTGCTAAATGGCGCTCGCAAATAACAAATAATATAAACCCTTTCTCAAGATTATTAATTAATGATTTATAAAAATCTAAAAGACTTTTATGAATTTATTAACATGAATAAACAAACAATTTTTAATTAAACTATAAAAAAGGAAAAATATAATTATGGGAAAAGTTATTGGTATTGACTTAGGAACAACAAACTCATGTGTTTCAATTATGGAAGGCGATTCAGCTCGCGTTATTGAAAACTCAGAAGGTATGAGAACGACTCCATCTATTATCGGTTTTACTAAAGATGGTGAAAAACTAGTTGGTATGTCAGCTAAAAGACAAGCGGTTACAAACCCAGAAAACACTCTATTTGCTATTAAAAGATTAATCGGTAGACGTTTTGATGACCAAATGGTTAAAAAAGATATCGATATGGTTCCTTACTCAATCGTTAAAGCAGATAACGGAGATGCTTGGGTTGAAGCTCAAAATAAAAAATACTCACCATCAGAAGTTTCAGCATATACTTTACAAAAAATGAAGAAAACAGCTGAAGATTTCTTAGGTGAAGAAGTTACAGATGCTGTTATTACAGTTCCTGCTTACTTTAACGATGCTCAGCGTCAGGCAACTAAAGATGCTGGTAAAATTGCAGGTCTAAATGTTAGAAGACTTGTTAATGAGCCAACAGCTGCAGCTTTAGCTTACGGTATTTCAGAAGATGCAAACCTAACTAAAAACATCGTAGTTTATGACTTAGGTGGTGGTACATTCGACGTATCTGTTCTTGAGATTGGTGATGGTGTTGTTGAAGTAAAATCAACAAACGGTGATACTTTCTTAGGTGGTGAAGATTTTGATATGAGAATTATTAACTTCCTTGTTGATTCATTCAAAAAAGAGCAAGGAGTTGACCTATCAAAAGATACAATGGCTTTACAAAGACTTAAAGAAGCTGCTGAAAAAGCTAAAATTGAACTTTCATCTTCAGCTCAAACAGAAGTTAACTTACCATTCATCACAGCTGATGCAACAGGCCCTAAACACTTACAAATTGGTCTATCAAGAGCTAAACTTGAAGATTTAGTTGCTGATTTAATCTCTAAATCTTTAGAGCCATGTAAAGCTGCTATTAAAGATGCTGATCTAACAATTTCTGAAATTGATGAAGTTATTTTAGTTGGTGGTCAAACAAGAATGCCTAAAGTACAAGAAGCTGTTCAAAACCTATTTGGTAAAGAGCCTAACAGAGGTGTAAACCCTGATGAAGTTGTTGCTATGGGTGCAGCGATTCAAGGTGGTGTTCTATCTGGTGATGTTAAAGATTTACTTTTACTTGATGTTACTCCATTAACTCTAGGTATTGAAACAATGGGTGGTGTTACAACTCCTCTAATCGATCGTAACACAACAATTCCTACAACAAAATCACAAGTATTCTCAACAGCTGAAAACAACCAAACAGCTGTAACAATTAGAGTTACTCAAGGTGAGCGTCCGATGGCTCAAGATAACAAGCTATTAGGTCAATTCGACTTATCAGACATTCCACCTGCTCCACGTGGAGTTCCACAAATTGAAGTTACTTTTGATATTGATGCTAACGGTCTAGTACACGTATCTGCTAAAGATAAAGGTACAGGTAAAGAGCAATCAATTAGAATTCAAGCTTCAGGCGGTTTATCAGATTCTGATATCGATCAAATGGTTAAAGATGCAGAAGCAAATGCTGAAGCAGACAATGCTAAGAAAGAGCAAGTTGAAGCTAGAAATAAAGCAGAATCAATGGTTAACGAAGTTAATAAAAACCTAAAAGAACATGGTGATAAGGTTGAAGCAGCTGTTAGAGAAGAAATTGAAACAGAAGTTAAAGCACTTGAAGAGCTTCTAAAAGATGAAAAAGCAATATCTGAAGATCTAAACGCTAAAACTGAAAGCTTAATGAATGCTTCAATGAAGCTAGGTGAAGCTATCTATAAAGAAGCTCAAGCTGAGCAACAGGCTCAACCAGAAGCAAGTAAAGCTGAAGATGATGAAAAAGTTGTTGATGCTGATTTTGAAGAAGTTAAAGAAGAGTCTAAAAAGTAATATAACACACTTGTCATCCTGAACTCGTTTCAGGATCTCAGTCAAAAATATTGGAAATATTTTTTCAATGTAACTACTGAGATCCTGGATCAAGCCCGGGATGACAAATTATATTTAATTTATATTAAATAAAGGACTATAAAATGTCAAAAGACTATTATGATATATTAGGAGCGTCTAAAGGTGCAACTGATGCTGAGCTTAAAAAAGCTTACAGAAAAGTAGCAATGAAGTTTCACCCTGATAGAAACCCTGATGATAAACAAGCTGAGCAAAAGCTAAAAGAAGCTAACCAGGCTTATGATGTATTAAAAGACTCTCAAAAAAGAGCGGCCTATGATAGAATGGGCCATGATGCATTTTCAGCAGGTGGGTCAAACGGCCCTGGTGCAGGAGGCTTTGGTGGAGGTTTCGGCGGAGGTCAAGGTTTTGGCGGTTTTGAAGATATTTTTGGAGATATCTTTAGTCAATTTGGTGGCGGCGCTGCAGGCCCTAGAGGTACTCAATCTCAAAGAGGTTCAGACTTGCGTTACAATTTAAACATTTCTTTAAACGATGCTTTTAATGGTAAGAAAATTAAACTTAAAGTTCCTACTCTAGATGAATGTGATGAGTGTTTAGGGTCTGGCGCTGAAAAAGGTTCTAAAGCTGAAACTTGTCCAACATGTCATGGTGCAGGTCAGGTACGAATGCAACAAGGTTTCTTTAGTCTATCGCAAGCGTGTCCTACTTGTGATGGCAATGGTAAAATCATCAAAAACCCTTGTAGAAAATGTTCAGGTCAAGGTAGAGTTGAGAAAACTAAAACTATCGAAGTTTCTATTCCAAAAGGTGTTGAAACAGGTTCTAGAATTCGCTTAGCAGGAGAAGGTGAAGCAGGATTAAAAGGCGGACCAACAGGAGATCTATATATCTTTATTCAAGTTGCTGAACATGATATTTTCCACCGTGAAAGTGAAAATATCTACATTGAATATCCATTAAATATGGTAGATGCAGCTTTAGGTACTGAAATTGAAGTCCCAACAGTTGATGGTTCAAAAGCTAAACTTAAAATACCTGAAGGTACTCAGTACGGTCAAAAATTCAGACTTAGAAGTAAAGGAATGCCTGTATTAAATGCAGCATCTGTTCGTGGTGATATGTATATTGTAATGAATATTGAAATCCCAACAAAACTTTCAGATTCTCAAAAAGATACTTTAAAAGAATTCTATTCATCATGTGATGATAAAAAGAACTCTCCTAAAAAGTCATCATTTTTCGATAAAATGAAAGATATGCTTTCTTAGTTAAAGGTTTATATAAATATTGAGTACAGAGTTATAAAAATGATACCGTTCGGCATCATTTTTATTTTTTTAGGCTTTTTATGTTTGTTATGAGTACGATCGGTGTCATATTTTGTTTTTTTAGATCGTTTTTGTAAGAATGTAACAGTATGGTGTCAAAATTGATTTTTATTGTTGGAAATATAAAAAAAATAGAATATAATGTAACTGTACGTATTCAAAGGAGTTGTTATGAAAAGTCAGAACTTACAAGAAATTAGTCAACAAGTTAAACTTGCTCGTAAAAATGCAGGAATGAATCAGCAAGATTTAGCTGATTTTTCAGGAGTAAGCAGAAAGTTTATTTCAGACTTAGAAAATGAAAAACAAACTTTAGAAATTGGTAAAGTGCTAGCAGTGCTGGCTGCTTTAGGTATTGCATGGCTTTTGATTGATAGATTTAGGAAGTAAAGTATTATGGCAAAAAAGATATTAAATTTATACTTTCAAGGCGAGTTGGCAGGTAAATTAGAATATGAAAATGGTAAGTTTTTCTTTGAATATGATGAAGGTTACCAAGGCAAAGATATTTCAAATAATATAACAAAAGATAAGAGTCATCACACATATGATGAGGTAAAAGCTTTTTTTGAAAATTTATTACCAGAGCAAAACATTAGAAAGCATATAGCAAAGCAGTACGGTATTAGTGAGTCTAATGTATTTATGATTTTATATCATATTGGTGGAGATTGTGCTGGTTGTATTGAACTTTATCCAGAGGATTATATTTATAATAAGCAAGATGAGTTCTCTTTAAAGTCTTTTTTAACTAAATATAGTTGTTTAGATGGTAATGAATTAGTTGACATTGTAAAAAACTTAATAGATGGATATAAGGGTATTCCTCTAGACAGGATGTCTCTAGCCGGAGCTCAAAAGAAATTAACTTTAATTAAGTTAAGGCATAAGGTATATGGTATTAGATTTTTTATGCCAATGGATAATTTCCCTTCTAACTGTCTAATTAAAGTTACTAATGGCAGAGATGATGGCTTAATTTATAATGAGCATTTTTGTATGTCGTTGTCTTCAAAAATGGGTTTTAATACTGCTAAAACTACAATTCATAAGTTAACAGAAGGGTTAGAGTTTTTGAGCGTTAGAAGGTTTGACAGAAATATTAGACAATTAGGGTTAATGGTTTCATGCTCAAGAAAGCACATGCAGGATTTTTGTCAGGTTTTTAATAAAGAGTCTAATGTAAAGTATCAAAAAGAAGGTGGTCCTGCAATTAAAGATATCTTTTTTGAACTTGAAGGTTTAGATAGAAAGAGATTTATACAAATAATTATTTTTAATTATTTAATAGGCAATAATGATGCTCATGCAAAAAACTTCTCAATTTTAGAGAGTGGTAGCTTTGGACAAGATGTTATTTATAACCTTGCTCCTTTTTATGATTTAGTTTCAACTAATGCCTATGATTATTATGAAGATAAAATGGCTATGAAAATAGGAGGAGAATATGAACATAATAAAATTAGATATAAACATTTTTATAAAATGGCGAAAGAGTTAAAACTAACTCAAAGGTTTATTGATAAGGAAATTTTAAAAATATCGTCTGATATTGTAAATGTTGCTGAACAGTTAAAAAAAGAGTTGATTGATATTGGATTTGAAAGTGATATATATGATAAAATTATTTATTTAATACAAAAAAATTCAATGACATTGATAAATTCTAAGCAATACGCAAGTTGGTAACTGGAAATATAAAGGGTTGATTATTTTCAGCCCTTTTATTACACTATTTAATATATGTCTGAATTATCAGCATTAATCGAAAAATTATCATAAAATATAATAATTTAAATCTTCTGAAATATGGAGGTTTTTTCTTTTTCCATGCTTACAGCTTTTACTGATTGTACTTAATTTTATATGTATGAGCATTATGAAATAAGATAAAGAACTGATATGTCAGCTCTTTTTTTATTCTTTAAACATAAGTTATTGTTCTATTTAATGTTTATTTTATAAGGAGATAAAAATGCCTATTAAAGCAGAAGCTGTTATTTATGACAATGACGGTTTACTAACTGATAGTGAAGTTGTTTATGGTCGTACAGTAACTCAGGTTCTTTCTGAAGATTATGATGTTCATGAACGTGTTGAGCGTATTTCAACTTTAACTGCCGGCAAAAGTATTGAAAAAGCTTTTTAAATACTTGAAGATACTTTTAATATTAAGCTTGCTGATAATGCTTTAGATCGTTGGGATGAATTAGCAAATGATTATTTTGCTAATAAGTTACAGCTTTGTGAAGGAGTTCAAGAGTTGTTAGATTCAGTAGCTATTAAGCATGCCGTTGCTTCAACATCTGCTCGTTGGAAGCTTGAGCTTAAGCATAAAGCAACTGGTTTGGATAAATACTTTTCACCTAATCAGGTTTTCTCAGGTGAAGAGGTTGCGAACCATAAACCAGCACCAGATGTGTTCTTAGCAGCTGCCAAAGGTATTAATGTAGATCCAAAAAAATGCATTGTTGCTGAAGATTCAGTTTCAGGAGTGTTAGCAGCAAAGTCAGCTGGTATGTATACAGTAGGCTGTTTAGGGGCAAGTCATATTTTTGATAAAAAGCAACATCGCCAAAAGCTTCTTGAAGCTGGTGCAGATGAAGTTATTAATAATATGCGTGAACTTAAGGCAATTATCGAAAAACTATCGTAAGATATAAAAATAAGAAACCTCCTAAAAATAGGAGGTTTCTTATTTTAAGTAAATGGTTACTTACTTGAGAATGTATTTAGTAATTTTTGCTCTAAAGGAGTTGGATTAGATATGTTTTTTTCAATAAATAAATAGATTAAATCCTGATCTGTTTTATCTAAAATAAGGTTTAGCTCAGCTAACTCTTGTTCCATTAGTGAAGCAAAGTATTTTTCTTGAAATTTTGCAAATAACATGTCTGTTTCTTTTAGTCCACGTCTGAATTTGTATTGGATTTGTTTAATTAGTGCTTGATTGTTCAAAACTATATCCTTTTTTTTGATAAATATATTATAGCAGATATAATTAAAAAGTAGTAATTATTTAATAGTGTTGAACTTGTTGTTTTTTTTGATAATATGTATATAGGTTGTATTTTATATATAAAGAAAGAAGAAAAATGAAAAAGATATTTAAAATTTTACTAGTTATTTTACTAATTATTGTAGTAGGTCCTTTTGTTATAGGATTGGTGGTTTCTGGGGTTATGTTTAAAAGTATGGAAGATGATGTCAAGGCTTCAACAGCAGAGCGTACTGTTCAGGTAGGTGAAACTAAAAAAAGAATAAGATTTAATGTTAGCGAAAAATATAGAGAGTTAGACAGTGCTTTAACACAATCATACTTAGATACAGGGATTATGCCTGCTTCTATTGATGAAAAAGGAATGCTTTTAGATGCAACATTCTTAACTAATAAGCAGGAAGTGCCAATGTGGCATGGTCCTTATCTAAAAGACTATACAAGTGTTAAAAAAGGAATTCTTACAGATGGCACTAGAGATTATATTCTATTAGCTTTAGATTCAGATAAAGAATGGGAACCTGCAAAGCTTACACAAGCTGATACTTGTAATGCAGAAACTAAGAAGTGTGCAGTTTACATCTGTTTTAATAATATTTCAGAAGAGTCTAAAGAGTATGCTGAAAATAGATTAGAAAGAAATGCTGAAAAATCTGCTACAACAGGAAAAATTAGATATTCAAAAGGTGAAAAAGCATTTGCTTGTAAAAAAAGCTTACCTTATAAAGTATAGTTAATTTATTAATGATATAAAAAATACCTGCTAGCCGGGTCTTTTTTTAACTTGATTATATGCCTTGTTTTACCTTATAATTACTTATAGAAAAATGATAACAAAGAAATTATAAAAAATAGCAATGACAGATTATAAACTATTTGAAGAATATGATCGCTTACCAGGCGTTCCTCCTAAATTATTAAGCAGAGTTAAAAAACTTTGTGGATCTACTTATGCTGATTTGCTATTTCATATTCCGCACTCAGTTATTGACAGAAGGGCTTTTACAACAATTGAAAATGCTGAAGCTGGTAAACTACAAACTCTAAAAGTTGTTGTTACTAGCGTTAAAAATCCTGCTAATGCAAGGTCTCCATTTAAAGTTTATGTAACCGATGAGTCTGCTGAAACTATGGAATTGCTATTCTTTAATGTTGGTAACTGGATTAAAAAGAGCTTCCCAGAAGGTAAGCAAATGTATTTATCAGGAATGTTAGAAGAAGACTTCGCCTCTAAAAAAATGTTACATCCAGAAATTTACCCAGCATCGGCAAATGTTGACGAAATTGCAAAGCTAGAGCCTGTTTATCCATTAACTAAGGCAATTAATTCTAAAATGCTTTCTAAGGCAATTGATTTTGCCCTAACGCTTGTGCCTGAAAAGGCCGAGTTTTTACCTGAAGAAATTTTAAATAAGTATAATTTCCCTAGTTTTAAATCGGCACTACAAGAATTGCATCATCCAACAGCTCCTGAAAGTTTAGAGATTAATTCTGTATTTAGAAAACGTCTTGCTTTTGATGAATTATATGCTTGGCAATCTGTTTTAATTGAATCACGTAATAGAACTAAAATTGAAAAAGGCTTTGCTCATCAAGTACCCCGTCATTCTGAACTTGATTCAGAATCTCTAGAAAGTAAGCTAATTTCATCATTACCATTTGCTTTAACTGGTGATCAAAATAAAGTAATTGCAGAAATTAAACAAGATTTACAATCAGAGCATCCAATGTTACGACTAGTACAAGGTGATGTTGGGGCTGGTAAAACTCTAGTTGCTTTTGCAGCTATGATGCAAGCTTTAGAAAATGGTTATCAAGCATGTATGATGGCTCCAACTGAAATTCTAGCAACTCAACACTATCTTAATGCTCAAAATATTTTAGAACCTTTAGGCATTAAAACAGGTCTTTTAAAAGGCAAGATGAAAGTTAAAGAAAAAAGAGAACTTTTGGCAGCTCTTGCAGATGGCTCTATTCAAATTGTATTTGGAACTCATGCTTTAATTCAAGATACAGTTAAATTAAAAAGTGCCTCATTGGTTGTTATCGATGAACAACATCGTTTTGGAGTTAAGCAGCGTCTTAAATTAACTAGTTTAAATCTTGAAAATGCAGATCGAACTCCTGATGTTTTAGTGATGACTGCTACACCAATTCCAAGAACCTTATGTTTAACTGCTTATGGCGATATGGACTTAAGCATAATTAGAGAAAAACCACCAGGCAGAACTCCAATTAAAACAACAGTAATGCCAGATTCTAAAATATCTGATATTGCTAATGCTTTAAATAGAGTTATGGATAAAGGCGAGCAAATTTATTGGGTTTGCCCATTAGTTGAAGAATCAGAAAAGTCTGATTTAATGGCGGCAACTCAACGATATGAAGAGTTAGTAAGTCTTTACTCTGAAAATGATGTTGCTCTTCTTCATGGTAAGATGAAGCCTAAAGAAAAAGACCAAGTAATGTCTGAATTTAAAGATGGTAAGTATAAAATTTTAGTTTCAACAACAGTTATTGAAGTTGGCGTTGATGTGCCTAATGCTACAACAATGGTAATTGAACATGCTGAACGTTTCGGGTTAGCGCAATTACATCAATTAAGAGGACGTGTCGGACGTGGTTCATTACAATCTAACTGTTTATTGGTTCATACAAATAAAGTAAGCAAAATTGCTCGAGATCGTTTAGATATTATGCGTCAAAGTGAAGATGGCTTTCTAATTGCTGAAAAAGATTTAGAATTAAGAGGTCCTGGTGAAACACTAGGAACTCATCAATCTGGTCATGTTATTACGAAGGTTGCAGATTTGCAAGCAGATAAAGAGCTTATTAATGAAGCTCGTAATTTAGCGATAAAATCAATTAATGAGAATAAAGGGTTATCGCCTCGAGTGGTCTTTTTACAAAAGCTATTTGGACGTTATGAGGCTGCTAAATTATTACAGTCAGGGTAGTTCTATAAAAACAATTACTTCTTTTTTTATTTTATCTCTCATGTAGATTTACTACACTTCAACATCAAATAAATAAACAATTAACACCTTTTATAAAACTATTGTTTTTTGTAGGGCTTAGTGTATAATAAATGTTAATAAAATATATAAAAACAGGAGTGTTTGAAGTGAATTTAAAAAAAGGTGCAATGTTTGGGCTTGAAAGTCGAACGTTAAGAAAACAGTCTGGGAGACTGTTTTTAGAGAGCTTCCGTAGACTTACCTTTAGGTTAGTCGGAGGTCAGCAAGCGACTAGATTACAAACTACCAAAGGAGCGATGTTCGGGCTTGATGCTAGAATTGCTTTAGCAATATTTGGAGCATTATCTGTAATCAGCGGAGCTGCTCTGTACTCTGCAATTAAAGAAGCTAAATTAATATCAATCATTACTCAGCTAAATGAGCTTGGAAAAGCTTATGATCAATATTACCTAGATACAGGTGAAGAACTAGACATTACAACTGGAAACTTCTTAAAAGTAGAAGACCTAATAACAAACACAAAAACAGGTTGGAAAGGCCCCTACCTTCCTTTAGAATCAAAAGCTTCTCATTCAGTAAACTATCAATCATATTCTTTAAGCTTACATGAAGCAAGAGATGGAGCTTGGTCTGCCCCTACAGATGCCGGCTGGACTGCTGCAACTTGTACAGCAACAACAGTTAGCGGAGGCTGCTATGTTTGGACCTCAATCTATATAGGTACTAGTGCTGCAGACTTACAATTAGCTGAAGATATTGATAAAAAAGTTGATGGTTCTGTTAACTATGTTGAAGGTGATCTTAGAATTTTTAAAGGCATTTCGAGCTTAGCTTATTATGCTTTATTAAAATACAGACCTTCAAACAAATACTAGAAAACAAAACAAACTCTTAAATTAGAGTTTGTTTTTTATTGGTAATATATATTGCTTTTATAAAACTATTTTGCTATTATTTTAGGGTATTAATTAATAAACTAATTTAAATAAGGAATAAAAATTATGTCTTTTGATAAAGTTCCAGCAGGTAAAGATGCACCTAATGACATCTACGTAATTGTTGAAAACCCAGCAAAAACACCAAACATGAAATATGAAGTAGATAAAGACATGGACTGTCTTCTTGTAGACAGATTCGCTCCAACAATGCTTAGTTTCCCTGCTCACTATGGTTACATTAACAAAACTCTAGGTGGCGACGGTGACCCTGTTGATGCTTTTGTTCTAACAGATATCGATGTAGTACCAGGTGCTGTTGTTAGATGTAAACCAGTTGGAATGCTAGTAACTGAAGATGAATCAGGTATGGATGAAAAACTTATTTGTGTACCACATGAAAAATTAGACAGACGTTCTGCTAAAATTAACGACATTGATGATGTTGACGAATTATTTAAAGCTCAACTAGAACACTTCTATAAACACTACAAAGACCTTGAAGAAGGTAAATGGGTTAAAGTTTCTGGTTGGGGTAATGCAACTGAAGCTAAAGAAGTTATTACTCAAGGTATTAAAAATTACAAATAATTTCATGTAAATTTATATAAATATTTTAGATAAAAAAGAACTCTTAAAAAGGGTTCTTTTTTTGTTACAGGTAAAAGTCAGTATTTTTTTAACTTTGCAACCCATAAGTTAGTACAAATATAACTAATGTTTCGCAGTGGTTCTTTGGGCTACCGATCACATCTTAATTTCAGGGAGATTATCATGATGATAGGAAAAGAAGAACTAAACCCTGAAGATATTAACAATGTTAATATCGATATACCGCAAGATATTAATCTTACAGTTATTAAAGATTTAAAGCCTATGGGTTTTGATGAATTTAACAAACTGATTGATAAAGCGGTAGAAGAAATAGAAGCTGACTTGGAAAATACCTATCGCAGTTTCTATTCTTTGTAAATCGACAAAGTCTTTTGTGAATCACGAAGGGCTTTTTAAATTTTAAGAACTAATAAAAACAAATAGTTACATCCAAACAACACAGCCTGTCAGAAATTATTGTTTTTTATTACAATTATAACTAGACAGATCAAAAAAATATAAAGTAACTTTTCAAAAGAAACAATCTACACAAAAAAACTGGCTAGTTTGGAATATACAATGAGGAATTTATCATGTGTGTTATAAAAACTATCGAAATTGATGAAAGACTCATTTCTCAGGAAATTCAAGAAAGTCAACAATTACAATCTGATGTTCTTGAAATTCTTAGAGAAGAAATACCAATGGATACAACGCCTATGGGTTTCGCTGAGTTTAACTTTTTAATCGAGCGAGAAAATAAACGTTTAGAGAAGGCATTACTAGATGATTATTACACAAACTTGCAAACAACCAACTAAATAAAAGCCCCCTAATATAACTTATTAGAGGGCTTTTTTAGTTTTGGTCAATACAAAAAACACCAGCATGTGCTGATGTTTTTTATTTAGTATTAAAGAGTGAACTTTTCAAAAATAAAAAACGCTGTCTTTTATTTTTTATATCAAGATGAAAATTCATTAGAAAAATTTTAGTTTTTTATAAGACAGTGTACAACACTGTACATAACGAAATAAAAAACTAAAATAGTTCAATTAATTACCCCTTGATATGTAGACCACCGTCAACAAATAATGTGTTACCTGTAATGTGACGAGCTGCGTCAGATACTAGGAATGTTGCGTATTGACCAACATCATCAATTGTTACTAGTTTACCTGAAGGTGAGTTTTCAATAGCATATTTCATTAAATCATCAAAGTGAGCAATACCTGAAGCTGCTCTTGTTAATAATGGACCAGGTGAAACAGCGTTTACTGAAATACCTTTAGGACCTAATTCTGCAGCTGCATATCTCATACCAGCTTCTAATGCTGCTTTTGCAACACCCATTACATTATAGTTATCAATAACTTTTTCTGAACCGTAGTATGAAAGTGTAATCATTGAACCACCATCTGTCATTAAAGGCTCAGCGTGTTTAGCTAGTCTTAAGAATGAGTGACATGAAATATCCATTGATTCAGCAAAACCTTCTGCAGAACAGTCAATCACACGACCGTGTAAATCTTCTAATCTAGCAAAAGCAATCGCGTGAATAACGAAATCTAACTTGCCCCATTCTTTTTCAATTTTTTTAAATACTGCTTCCATCTCTTCTGGCTTTGAAACATTTAATGGCTCATAAATTGCAGCTTCTACTTGCTCTGCTAATGGACGAACAAATCTATCTGCTTTTTCATTTAAGTATGTCACAGCGATTTCTGCACCTGCTGCTCTCATGTGTTTTGCACAACCCCAAGCAATTGATTGATCATTTGCGATACCAACAATCAGACCTTTTTTACCTGATAAAAATCCCATTTATTATTATTCCTTATTTTTAATACGAACTTCTGTAACTAAATATTAAATATAGTTATGAATTCTAGTTTTTGTTTAACCACTGGATAAAACTATAAACTATTTTGCAACACATTGTAAACAATAAACGCATATTTATTATGGAATTTATAGTTGG
>DMEM01000206.1 GCA_003450915.1 Alphaproteobacteria bacterium | reverse complement strand
GGGGTTTAAAAAATAAGGAAAAATTTTCTAAATTTAAAAAGATGTTTTCGTAAAAAAATATTACAAGAAAAACCTAGATGTTAGATAAGGGAATTTTTGGTTTGCATATGGTAATGTTGTAGTTATGGAGTGTGGAGAGCATGTATGTGAGTTTGTTTATTGGTGTTTTTTTAAAAGAGTTTGTTTTTGTAGTGTGCTAATATTAAAAAATGACAAAGGCTAGTTAATATGTAGTTTAATTTTATAATTTGAGGGACTGCTTTATAACTGATAGTGTTAGAGCTTATAATATTTTGTATGTATGCTATTGTAATAAAAAATAAAGTTTGCTATACTGAAAATATCAAAAAAAATAAATCAAATTATTCAAAAAATTAATATAAGAAAGAAATGAAATATGCTAGGTAAAATTTTAAGCGCATTTTCTGTAGATATGGCTATTGACCTAGGTACTGCAAACACTTTAGTTTATGTGCCAGGTAGAGGTATCGTTTTAGATGAACCTTCTGTTGTTGCTATTAAGCAAAACGAAGGTACTAATAGGGTTTTAGCTGTTGGTTTAGAGGCTAAACAAATGATTGGTAGAACTCCAGCAAATATCGTAGCGATTCGTCCATTAAGAGATGGCGTTATCGCTGATTTTGATGTTGCTGAAGAAATGATTAAGTACTTTATTACTAAAGTTCATAATCGTAAGTTCTTTACAAGCCCTAGAATTGTTATTTGTGTTCCTTATGGTTCAACTCCGGTTGAGCGTCGTGCTATTAAAGATGCAGCACTTTCAGCTGGTGCATCACAAGTTTGGTTAGTTGAAGAACCAATGGCAGCATCAATTGGTGCAGGTCTACCAGTTACAGAAGCAACAGGTTCAATGATTGTTGATATCGGTGGTGGCACAACAGAAGTTGGTGTTATTTCACTAGGTGGTGTTGTATACTCAACATCTATTAGAACAGGTGGTGATAAGCTAGATGAATCAATTGTTAACTATATTCGTCGTAAGCACAATCTAATGATTGGTGAGGCAACTGCTGAAAAAATTAAGATTGAAATTGGTACTGCTATGATGCCTGAAGATGGCGAAGGCAAGACAATGGAAATTAAAGGTCGTGATATGGTACAAGGTATTCCAAAATACAAAACTATTTCACAAGCTGAAATTTTTGAAGCTTTAACAGACCCTGTAAATCAAATTGTTCAAGGTATTAAAATTGGTCTTGAAAGAACTCCACCAGAGCTATCAGCAGATATCGTTGATAGAGGTATCGTTCTATCAGGTGGTGGTGCAAACCTAGAAAATCTAGATGTTCTTCTTAGAAAAACAACAGGCCTTCCAATTACAATCGCAGAAAATAGTTTGCTTTGTGTTGCTTTAGGTTCAGGTAAGATTCTAGAAGAGATGGCATCTCTTGGAAGTGTTTTATGTGATAATTAGTTTGTCTTTTTGCTTTGAAGGTCTTGTTATGTATTAGTTATACACGGTCGCGACCTTCAATGTAAAAATACTTTCTAATTTTCTACATAAAATCAAACCAAGTTTTTCGCAAAGTATTAGGGCAGTTTATTTAATTTAAAATGGTTATGCCCTATATAAAATATAAAATTCAGAATTAGAAATAGAATAGAAAATAACTTATGTTTTCTTTAAGACGTAGAAAAAAATTAAACACGGTAAAATTCATCGCCTATATGGTGCTGAGTTTTTCTGTTATTTTATACCAGCAATTTTACCCAAAAAGTGCTAGTAGGATTCTATTGTCCATTCACTCTGCAGTGGCTCCTATTACTTTTGTAACAAGGCAGCCTTCATTGGCAGTTGAAAATATATTGTCAGGTCTATCTTTGTACTTTAATGCAATTGAAGAAAATAAAGTATTGCGTCAAGAGAATGAAAAGCTAAGAGAGTTCCATAAGCAGTCGTTAGTGTTTATTGCTGAAAACAGAGATCTTCGTTATATGATGAACATGGCTGAATATGTTGAATATGACACTGTTTTAGCAAGTGTTTACTTAGACTCAAGTAATTTATATGCTAATAGTTTTATTATTGACTTAGGTTCAAAAGATGGTATAAAAACAGGCTTTGCTGCATTAACAGCTGAAGGCTTGGTTGGTCGAGTGTTAGAAGTTGATGAAAACTTTTCTAGAGTATTATTAATTGATGATTACAACGCGTCAATTCCGGTAAGAATTCTTGAAACAGGTGTTCAAGGTCTTATTAAGGGGAAAAATAACCATAATTTCTTAACTTTAATTACTAAAGAGGTTGGCTCTGAGGTTAAAGAAGGTCAGCATGTTGTATCATCTTCTGTTCAAGGATTATTCGATGATGGTATTCCAGTTGGTATTGTTAGTTCAGTAACTGAAGATGAAATAGAGATTTCTCCATATGCTAACTTAAATAGAGTTAATAAAGTTTTAATTGTAAAGAGGTAGTAAATTATGGAAAGATTTCAGGATTTAACAGTTCAAAAAATAGTTATTTTTGTTTTTGCTGTATTATTTATACTGCTGCAAAGCGTTGTTGTATTGCAAGGTACTAACTATTTTCTAATTTTACCAAGTATTTTCTTGATTTTAACTTATAAACCTAAGCTTTTAGGTTATTCAGGCTGTTTTGCTTTAGGTCTTATTAATGATATATTTGCAATGCAGGTATTAGGTATTTCATCGATAGTATTTATTATTTTAAAATTCTTAAAAACAGTTAA